>VFZS01000155.1 GCA_016871095.1 Acidobacteriota bacterium | reverse complement strand
CCATATCTGATTGGATGCCGGCCCCGCCGCCTCAGCTACATCTTTGTCGCGGGCCTAAAGGGGCTGTGGCGGTGCGGGGGTGGCCTTCCACAGCCGCAGGCTGAAGGCCCAGGCCACCGCCGGCAGCAGCGCCACCAGGCCGGTGGCCGCGGACAGGGTGCGCACCGCCACGCCCCAGTCCAGCAGGGTGCCCGCCGCGTAACTGGCGATCGAGCCGGTCAGCACCAGAAAGGCGAAGTCGGCCGAGAAGACGCGGCCGCGGAAGCGGTCCTCAGTCTGGAAATGGAGCAGGGTGGTGGAGCTCACCCACACCACGCTGGCGCCGGCGTGGGCCAGGATGATGGCGGCACAGGCCACCGCGATCGAGGGCGCCGCCGCCAGGCCCAGGTAGCCCAGCGCGCCGGCGACAAACCCGAAAACAATGCTCAAGCGCAGCCGGGCACGCTGCTGGCCGGTCCAGTAGCCGCCCAGCACCGGCCCGAGCAAGGCCCCGATGCCGCGCGAGCCCATCAGCAGGCTCATCCCCAGCATGCCGGCGTCGCGCGTCTCCAGCCCCGTGGCGCGCACCGGGAAGATGCGCTCTCCGAAAATGGGCAGCAGCACCCAGTGCGTGGCCATCAGCCCCAGCCCGGCCTTGACCAGCAGCGTGGCCAGCAGGCGCCGGTCCCGCCGCACGTAGTGCATGCCCTCCGCCATGGGCGAGAAGTCCACCAGGTCGTGCGCCTTCAGTGGCGCCGCCTGCTCCAGGTGGGGTTCCGGTGCGCGAATGCGCGCCAGCAGCGCCGCCGACACCAGGAAGGACAGCGAATTCAGCACGAACACTGTCCCGCGCCCGAATAGCGCGGCCAGCACGCCGCCCAGCGCCGAGCCCACTGCCAGGGTGAGCGACCAGGTCATCGAAGAGAGGGCGTTGGCCACCACGAGGTCACCGCTCTCGGTGATGTTGGGCACGATGGCGGTGCGACCCGGCTCGAACAAGGCCCACATGACGGTGGCCAGCAGCAGCAGCACGTAGATGGGCGCCACCATCCCGGCGCCGGCGGCCGGCAGCATGCACAGCACGATGACGGCGCGCGCCAGGTCGGCGAAGATCATCACCCGCTTCCGGCTCATGCGATCGTTGATCACACCGGCGGTCGGCGCCACAAAGAACTGCGGCAGAATCTGCAAGACCACCGCCACGGCCACCGACTGGGCGCTGCCGGTCACCTCCAGCAGCAGGCTGTAAATGGCGATGGTGTAAAGCCAGTCGCCCATCTCGGAGATGATCTGCGCCAGCCACAGGCGGCGGAAGTTGGGGTTGGCGCGCACCAGCCGCCAGTAGGAGGAAAGCGAGATGGCGCCGTGAGCCATTTCAGGAGGCGGTGAACAGGCCCATGCGCCGCTTGACCAGCTCGACGGTGGCGTCTGCAACAGGCTCCACGCGCGCCGCGCCTTCGCGCAGGATGCGCTCCACATAGCCGGGCTCGGAGACGATTTCCTGGTAGCGCCGCTGAAGCGGATCGAGGCCCGCCACGGTGGCCTCGGCCACCTGCTTCTTGAGATCGCCGTAGCGCATGCCGGCGAAGTGGGCGCGCATCTGCTCGCTGCTCCAGCCGGTGAACGCCTGGTGGATGCTGAGCAGATTCTCGACTCCGGGGCTGAGGACCGCGAAATCGACGCCGGGGGCCGAGTCGGTGGTGGCGCGCATGATCTTCTTGCGGATCACCTCCGGGGAATCCAGCAGGGCGATGGCGTGGCCGGCCCCGGTGGCGGACTTGCTCATCTTCCTGGTGGGATCGTCCAGGCCCATGATGCGCGCGCCCACCATGGGCAGGCTGGTCTCGGGCACCACGAAGGTTTCCCCGTACAGGGAGTTGAAGCGTTGGGCGATGTCGCGGGTCAGCTCCACGTGCTGCGTCTGATCGTCTCCCACCGGCACGACCGCGGCCTGATATAGGAGAATGTCCGCCGCCATCAGCACGGGATACTGGAACAGGCCGTCCAGCACGGTCTCCTTGTCGGCGGACTTCACCTTGAACTGGGTCATTCTTCCGAGCCAGCCGAAGGGCGTCACGCAGGTCAGCATCCAGGCCAACTCGGCGTGCGCCGGCACCGCCGACTGTACCATGACGGTAGTGACCTTCGAGTCGATGCCGGCGGCCAGGTACAGCGCGGCCAGCTCCCGGATCTTCGAGCGCAGTTCAGCCGGGTCCTGGTACTCGGTCACCGCGTGCAGGTCCACGATGCAGAAAATGGCTTCGTAGTCGTGCTGGATGGCCACCCAGTTCTTGAGCGCGCCCAGGTAGTTGCCGATGTGCAGGTTCCCCGAGGGCTGCATCCCGGAGAAGACTCGTGGTTTCATGCTAGTTGAGGGTGATTACTTATCCTAGCAGTCCCCGCCGGGGACAGGCAGCGCGGTCCACGGCGGGACAGCGTAGCCTGTCCCCAGTAGTGCGCATCGAGAAGCTGGTCCACGGGGGCGCCGGATTGGCCCGGCACGAGGGCCGGGTGCTGCTCGTGCCCTTCGCGCTGCCGGGAGAGCAGGTCCGCGTGGAGGTCCAGCGGGAGCGGGCCGGGGTGATCGAGGCGCGGTTGGCCGAAGTGGTCGAGGCGGCGGCCGAGCGCATCGAGCCGCGCTGTCCGTATTTCCGCCGGTGCGGCGGGTGCGCATATCAGCACGCAGGCTACGAGCTCCAGCTCGAGCAAAAGCGGCTCATCCTGGAGGAGGTCTTCCGCAGGGTGGGCAAGCTTGAGCCACCGCCGGTGGAGGTCGTCTCCTCGCCGGCCTGGGAGTACCGCAACCGCGCGCAGTTCCACTTGGCGGGCGGGCGTATCGGCTACTTTGCGCACGGCTCGCACCGGTTGTGCGCCGTCGATAAGTGCCCTCTGCTGTCGCCGCAGCTCAACGCGGCGCTGGGGACGCTGGCGGAGATGCAGTGCGAACCGCGCTTCCCGCACTTCGTGAAGTCGCTGGAGTTGTTCGGCAACGACGCCGGGATCCAGCTCAACGTGCTCGAAACCGCGCGGCCGGTGGCGCGGCGGTTCTTTGACTGGTGCGGTGAGCGCATCGCGGGGCTGGCGGACGGCGCTCTGGAGTACCGCGCGGGCGGGGACGTTCACCGGGTGAGCGGCGGCTCGTTCTTCCAGGTGAACCGGTTCCTGATCGAGCCGCTGGTGGAGCGCGCTCTGGCCGGCGCCGAAGGCGAGACGGCGGTGGACGTCTACGCCGGGGTGGGGTTGTTCTCGCTTCCTCTGGCGCGGCGCTTCCGGCGGGTGACGGCGGTCGAGTCGGGCGGCGGGGCCATCCGCGACCTGGAGTTCAATGCCGCGCGGGCGGCGCTGCCCGTGGCGGTGCGGCAGGCCTCGGCGGAGTTCTACCTGCTCGGCCTGGCCGAGCGGCCGGACTTCGTGTTGGCCGACCCGCCCCGGGTTGGGCTGGGCAAGAAGGTCGTGGCAGAGCTGCTGCGCATCGCGCCGCCGCGCCTGGTGATCGTATCCTGCGACCCGGCCACGCTGGCGCGCGATCTGGCGGCGCTCATCCGCGGCGGCTACCGCATCGAGAGGCTCACCCTCATCGACTTGTTCCCGCAAACCGCCCACATCGAGACAATCACCGCCCTGAACCGAGCGGCGAGCATGAGTGGGCAGGCATGACCACTCCCTGCCGGTCGTGGCTCGGCAGCACTACCCTCTGTTCGCAAGCCCTTACCGAGCCGCGAGCGTAAGCGAGCGGTAAGAGCGGCTGGCCCTCACGCGGCCGCTCTGAGGACTTCCCGCACGCGGCGAGCTACGATCTTGTCCTGGCCGGGCTCCAGCATCCACACGCCCACCGACAGGCTCTCGCGCACGCCGGGAACCACTTCGATGGAAGGTTCGCCCTCGCGCAGCCGGCGAGCAGCCTCGGCGGGTGTGATCTTCACCGCGCTCTGGTCCCACTGGATTCTCAGGTGCGGCACATGGTTCGCCACGGGCGGCACGTAGACCTCGGCCTTGACGCCGCGGACTGAAGTGGCGGCCTCCTGGATGCGCCGTGTGCGCTTCTCCCACTCGCGCCAGTCGGCTGCGTGGTCGCGGCTGAGATACAGCTCGACGGCGGCCAGCATAGCCAGCAGCTCTTCCTTGTTGACCTTCATGCCGCGGCCGATAGTGTCGGAATTGGGCGAGGCGTTCAGGCGCGCGGCCTGGATGAGGTCCTTGCGCCCCAGCAGCAGCCCGGCGCTCTGCGGTCCGCACAGTCCTTTGCCGCCGGAGAAGGTCACCAGGTCAAAGCCCATCTTGATGTACTTGGAGAGGTTCTCGGCGGGGGGCACGTCGGCGGCGGCGTCGGTGAAGGTGGGGATGCGATGCTTCTTGCCCAGCTCGGCGAATTCCGCCGACTTGATCTGGCCGATGGGGTCGTTGGCGTTCAGGAAGAGCATCATCACAGTGCGCTCGTTGACGGCGCGCTCGAGATCCTCGCGCGTAACGGCCTCGATGAAGCGGATGCCGCAGTTGCGCACCGCGTGGTCGTAGCCGAAGCGGTGGGACTTCTGGATGATGACCTCGGTCTTCATGCCGGTGGTGTCGGGCAGGCGGCGGATGAAGTCGCGGTTGGTCCCGGTCATGCAGGCGGCGGTGCCGAGCGTGAGGGCGGAGGCCGCGCCGGCGCTGACCAGGGCGGCCTCGCAGCCGATGAGCGTGGCGATGCGCTTGCCCACGGCGTCGTGCAACTCCTCCAGGCGGCAGTAGTGGCGCGCGCCGTAATCCCAGGCGCGGCGCACCTCGGGCGGCATCAGCGAGGCGGTCAGCATGGTGTAGGTGCCCGCGGCGTTGATGATGGGCCGCACGCCCAACTCGCGGAAGTAGTCGCGGCGGGCGGCGCGCGCGGCGCGCGGGAATACTCCGCCCAGCACAGGAAGGCTGGCCAGGCATTGCAGGAAGCGGCGGCGGTCAGACATGGAACAATCTCCTGGATTGAGTGTAACCTGTCCTGCGTGGCACAGGCATTCCTGCCTGTCAGTTCAGCACCCACTAGACAGGCCTGGAGGCCTATTCCACTAACCTGGAAACCCTACGTGGCCACTTGCGCCAGAGGAGTTCGGCCAGGTTGAGGAGGATGGCCGCCGCCAGCAGGCCGGGCCACAGGCGCAGCAGCGTGGCGATGGCGCGGCCGGCGGCGTTGAACACCGCGCCCGGCTCCGGGTTGAAGCGCCCGCCGGTAAACTCGGCGATGCTCTTTAGCAGGGCTTCATCGGAGCCGTACTCGGCCAGCTCGGCTTCCTGCCGGTACAGGCCCACCTCGGGGAAGGCGCGCGAATCCTCGAGCGGCCGCACGCGGAACAGGCCCTGGCGGTCCTCGATGCGCACGCGCCCGCGGAAGAAACCCTCCGCCACCTTCTCGACCTTCAGCGGGCGCTGGAAGCCGCCCGGCCCGAAGGCGAAAATATCCGGGATGCGGGCCGGCTCTTCCAGGTGGGGTGAGAGGCGGTACTCGACGACCAGCTCCCCGGAGGCGCTGGAATACTCCGCCGTGGCCTCGCCGGCCTGCGCGTGCGGCAACAGGTCGCGGAAGAGGTTGGCCCAGAAGCGGTCGAAGCCTTCCCAGGCCACCCAGCGCGCGGCCCAGCGGCTCTTGGCATCGGAGGTGAAGACGGCGGCTCTTCCCAAACCGTATTGCCAGCGCGCCAGCAGCGGGTCTTTCTGATCCGCCATCAGCGGGACGTCCGCGCCGGGCTTCGAGATGTAGCGCACGTAGCCTTCGAGCGTGGGCGCTTTTTCCATCCCGACCCCTTCCAGAATCTCGGCCTGCTTGGCCACCAGCGGCTGGAAGCCCTTCTCCACCACCGTGGTTCCGGTGTGCTCTCTGACATCGCGCAACAGGATCTGCTCCAGCCCCGAGGGATCGCTCAGAAAGTAGGACCGCCCGCGCGCCAGCGCCGCCACTTTCTCGAGGTAGGCGCGGTTGACGTCCTGGCCCAGCCCCACCGTCGAGATGGTGATCTGGTTACTGGCGGCTTCCTTGGCCAGGGTGAGGCTGTTGCCTTCCTCGGAGATGCCGTCGGTGAGCAGCACGATGTGCTTGTACATCGCGCTGACCGGGCGAATGCGCCGGTAGGCTTCGGTGAGCGCGGGCGCGATCTGCGTGCCGCCGTCGGCAATGATGCCGGCCACGATGCGCTTGATGAGATTGCGCTCCTCGGCCCGGCGGATGGGCACGGCCCACTGGAAGGAGTTGTCGAAGATCAGCACCCCAATCATGTCGATGGCGCGGAGGTTCTCCACCACGCCGATGGCGGACTGGCGCGCCAGGTCGATCTTGCGGCCCTCCATGGAGGACGACTTGTCCACGATGAGCACCACACAGGCGCCCTCGGGCGTGCGCGGCGGCGCCAGCGTGGCGGGCAGCGCGCGATTGAGGGGATCGTCGGGCGGCGGCTTCTCGGTGTAGACGTTGCGCTCGCCGCCGATGATGAGAAGTCCCCCGCCCCGCCGGACGTACTCCTCCAGACGCCGCTTCTGCTCCAGGGGGATGGCCTCCAGGTTCCAGTTGTTGAGCGCGACGATCTGATGCTCGTCGAGATCTTCGTTGGCGCCGGTGGCCGAGGGGCGCAAATCGAACTCCGCCGCCTCGAGCGTCTTGAACAGGTGGGCCTCGGCGCCGGGCGGATCCTGCGAGATGAACAACACGCGCGGCCGGCGCAGCGCGACGGATTGGGCGAAGCGCACTTCACCCAGCTCCGGCGCGCGCACCGTGCCCGCCAGATCGATGGCGCCGGTGGTGGTGACGCGGGCGTGCACGCGGATGCGGTTCGCCCCCGCCTCCAGCGTCACTTCGCTGGCGCCCAGGGGCTTCTCTCCGGCCACGATCTCGACCGCGGCCGCGGTGCGGCGCGGCGAGACTACCGCCAGATCCACCGGAAAGCGCTCCCCGGTGAAGGCCTGGCTGGGAAGGGAGACGGCCTCCAGGCGCAACGCGGGCTTGGGACGCCCCTCCAGCGGGAAGGCGTCGATGGGAACGCCCAACCGGCGCGCCTGCCAGGCGGCGCGTACGGCGCTGCCCAGGTTCTCCCGGCCGTCGCTCGCCAGCGCCAGCCGCGGCACGCGCCCGGCGGGCAGCGCGGCGATGCCCTCGCGGATGGCGGCTTCCAGATTGGTGCCGCGACCGGCCTCCCCGGCGGTGTGCCGCCAGGCGGCGCCGGTTCGTTCCGCCGTCTCCCACTCGCGGGTGGCTCGCGCGAAGGGGATGACCAGCAGCGTGTTGCGCCCGCGCACGCGCTCCAGGCGTCCCGCCACTTGCGAGGCGCGCCGTAAGTCTTCCGGCGTCACGCTGGCCGAGGTGTCCACCAGCGCGGCGACCGCGGTTCGGGACTCATACACGGTCAGCCGCGGCTGAAATAGCGCCGCCAGGATGGCCGCCAGCATAGCGACCTTCAGGATCCAGGCGCCGCGACGGGGCCGGCGGCGTCCCCACATCCACCACTCGACGGCCAGCAGCGCTCCGCCCAGCACGGCCAGCACCGGCCATAGCTCGGCGAACGTGGCCGGCAGCGCGGCGGCCGCGGGCGCGCCGCGGCGCGCCCCGGCGGGGGGCGTCCAGGTCGCGTCTGCGACTTCCGGCAGAGTCAGCGAGAACACGCGCTCGCGGTCTCCCTCCAGCACCCGCACGGCGCCGGGCGTGCCGGCGAAGAAGCGCAGCTCGCGGCCCTGCACGGTGAAGGGCACCGGGCTGGAGTCTTCCGCCAGCACGCGCAGGGCGTTGCCCGGCGTTTCCGCGGCCAATGGAACACTCACCGCCCCCGAACTGCCCGCGTGCAGTTCCCGGCCCCGGAACAGCTCCGGGCGCATCCAGCGCAGGATGTTGGCGAACAGCAGCGGCGCCGCCAGCTCATGGCGCAGCGCCCCGCGGCCGGGATGAAACCCCAGCACCACGCTGCGGCGCGGGCCCTCGCGGGCCACGATCACCGGCCCGGACTCGGCCTCGGCCACGACTATGTCGTCCGCGGCGGGCGCGAAGATCTGCGCGGAGGCCAGGCGGAGATCCCGGACGCGCAAGCTCTCGCCCAGCGGATGCTCGCTCCGCCAGCGCGCCAGCGTCACGTTGGCCTCCCGGGCGCGCACGCGCACGGGGGAGCCTTCGGCGGGCGGCTCGATCCAGATGGCGTCGCCGGCGGGCGGGGGTTGAGGCCGGAAGCGGTCCAGAATGACCAGTCCGGCGCCGTCCTCCGGACGGTATTCGGCGGGGCGGCGGAAGTCGGGGCTGACCCGCGGACTGGCGGCCAGCAACGGGCGCAGCAGGCCAGGCTCGTCTGAGTAAACAATCACGCGGACGCTGTGCTGCGCGGGCAGCTCCAGCGCGCCGCGGTCGTCGGCGGCGAAAGCGTCCTCGACCAGAAGGCGGGCTTCGAGCAGCCCCGCCGCGCGGGTGCGGAACTGGAAGGCGGCGTCCTGCCCGGCGCGGGCTGGGACGTCCAGCCGCCGCGTGCCCACCACCGCGCCGCCGAAGGCCAGCACCAGCGGGATGCTGCGCGGGCGGTCGCCGTAGTTATGCACTCCCACCAGCACCTCCCAGACCCCGGCGTCGGAAACCGACCTGCGGACGCCGATCTTGCGGATGCCGCAGTTCGACACCGCGCTCCTCACCGGGAGCACACGCAGGTTGGGCGTCGCCGACGAGGCCGCGTCCGGCTGCGCGGCGGCCACCCGGCCGGCGCCGGCGTAAACGATCTCGCCGGCGGCGGAACCCTGAAGACGCTGGGCCTGGCGCGCGAACTCGAAAGCCTGATCGAGATTCAGGGCGGTGACGCCAGGCTCGGAAGCCGCGATGGCCTCCTCGAGGACGCGCCGGTCGGATTCGAAGGCGCTGGCCGGAGTGGCCAGCGCATCAGCACGGATCAGCAGCACGCGGTCGCCCGCAGGCAAGGCCCGCAGCCAGCCGCGCGCTGACGTGCGCGCCTGCTCGATCAGCGTGCCCCGCTCAGAACGGGCGCCCATCCAGGCGGAGGTGTCCAGGATGAGAACGTGGTCGCGCGCCGCCGCCGCCGGGCTTCCCCAGCGGAGCTGTGCGATGGCCAGCAGCAGCAGCGCCAGGCCCGCCAGTTGCAGCAGCATCGACCGCCACTCGCGGATGCGGCGCTGTCGCCGCTCGGGCGCCTTCTGCGCCGCCAGCCAGAAGCGCAGCGTGGGAACCACCTGCTTGCGGCGCGAGCGGTCCAGCAGGTACAGCGCCACCACCAGGGCCGAAACCGCCGCCGTCAGGGCCGCCAGCTCGGCCAGCGCCAGGTTCGCCAGGAAGGGCATCTAGTGCCGTTCCAGCTTCTTCGAGCTAACTGAGTTGAGCCACACCTTGAGCCTCTGACGCAGGTACCGTTTACCTCTTCCTGTCTTGAGGTACCGTTCGCGCCGGAACGCGTCGGCTGGGCTCAGGCACGCCTCATAGTAGGCCAGCTCGAACGGCCGCCGTCCCCGGGTAGAGCGAACCCGCCCTTCCTGGTGATCGCGGACGCGTGCCCGATGATCCGACGCAGCTCCCGTATGCCAATGACCGTCCCGTTGGCTGTGGAGCACGTAAGTATAGTACATAGGCGAATCAAGTTGGAACGGCACTAGCCCTACTTTCGCAATTCTGAGGCCATAGGGCAAGAGGCCAAACGTCCTGCACCTGGGGAAACGCACTTTTCTCTTGCCAATCAGATCGGAGTGTGGCTAGATG
>VFZS01000154.1 GCA_016871095.1 Acidobacteriota bacterium | reverse complement strand
AGCCGGATCCAGCGCCCGCACGCGGGAGGCGGCGAAATCGGGGATCTCGCGCACCGGCAGGCGTCGCCCGACGTAGCCGTACTCGGGGCGCCGCAGCGCCGTTGACAGTGGCCAGGCCGTGGTGATGGTTCGCTCCGGGTAGTCCCGCTCCAGCGCCTCGGCCGCGCTCTGGTGCAGCCGTACGAAGTCCACCATCGCCAGATTGTTCTCGTAGGGGAAGGGGTAGGGAGGGTTCACCCACAGCGAGAGCGGCAGCCCGGCCACCACCAGCGCCCGGCTCAAGCGCATCCACCTGCCGGAAGAACAACTCCAGGCCGCCGCCATGGCGATGTAGAGCAGCGGCAGCACCGGCAACAGGTAGCGCTCCAGGACCGCTCCGCCCAGCAGGGTGACACCGAGCACCTGGGAAACGCCGAGAGTAACGGCCACGCGCCAGGCCCGGTTGGCGAACAGGCCCCGTCGCCTGGCCGCCCACCACACCGCCAGCCACCCCGCCCAGTGGAAGTTGCCAATGAACAGGGCGTAGGCCCGCCTCAGCAGGGCCGCCCCCGCGCGCACCGGGTGCAGGGGAAAGAGCAGGTTGTAGTCGCCGAACTCGCGGCTGCCCAGCAGGTGTCCCGTGCGGGTGGCCACCACCGCCAGCCAGCCCGACAGCGCGGCCAGCGGCAACAGGAAATACAGCGCCTGTCGCAGCTTGCCCTCGCGCCACAGCCACAGGGCAAACACCGCCGGGGCCACCGCCCCGGTTTCCTTGACCAGCACCAAGGCGGTGCATAGCAGCGCGGCCGCCAGGTAGCGCGCCTGGAGAAAGGCCAGCAACGCCCAAGCCGTCAGCAGCATGGCGGGCAGATCCAACTGCGCCAGCATTCCCTGAGTGAACACCAGCGGCGAGACCAGCATTAGCAGCGCGGCCCAGATGGCCGGAGCGCCCCGCAGGCCGCGGCAAAGCTGTATGGCCAGCAGAAAGACCACCAGCACGGCGGCCGAGGTCACCAGGAGCATGGCCACGCGCGTCGCCGGGATGGAATACCCGAACACACTCCACACGCCCGCCAGGTACAGCATCACCCCCGGCGGGTGCAGGTTGGGGGTGGCCGACTGCGGCACCCACAGACCGCGGTTAAACAGGTCGCGCGCCGCGGGGATGAAGTGGCCGGCCTCATCCCAGTAGAAGGGCAGGTCCAGCACCGGCAGGTGGGTGGCGATGACGATCAGTGCGAAGCTGAACAGAAAGAACAGGTAAGTGTCAGGGCGGGTGCGCCGCGCCGCCTGGTCCTCCGCAGCGTCCATTATTGGATCAGACTGGCCTGGCCCTGCGGCTCCAGCTTGATTTCGCCGAACGCGGTCTCATACTGGGATACGTTCTGCTGGAGCAGGTTCAGCAGCGCCTTGGCCTGCTGGGGGCTCAGGTAGACGCCCTGAAAATTCCGGATGGACACGCTGTCGGGCGCGGTCTGCTGAACGGTGCCGAAGACCAGAAAGAAATCCCACAGGCTGCCACGAACCTGCACGCTGTTGGCATAAGCTTCCCGGTAGTCGGACGCGTTCTCCAGATGCACACGCGTCTGTTGCGTGGGTATCGACATTCGCGATCATCCTTTCGTCGCGCCCTTGGCGCGATCGATGTACTTAAGGTTGGCCACATCCAGCCGGATCACGTCGCCCACCTTGATGAACTGCGGCACCATGATCTCGGCGCCGTTGTCCAGCCGCGCCGGCTTGCGGACGCTCTCCTGCTGCTGGTGGGAGGGTGGAGCGGTGTCCGCCACGCGCACCTCGAGGATGTCCGGGAACAGCACGCTCACCGGCTGCCCTTCGACGAACTCGATGGTCACCCGCATCTCCGGGAGCAGGAACCGCGCCTGCGGCCCGACCACGGCGGCCGGAATGCTCACCTGCTCAAAGGTGTCCGGGTTCATGAAGTTGCAGTCGCCGGCGTCGGCGTAGAGGAAGTCCATGGGCTGCTTCTCCACGGAGAGTTCCTCCAGCTTGAGGTCGGCGCGGAAGCTGTGCTCCCACAGCGAACCGGTGGCCAGGTTCTGCAAGCGGGCGTGGTTGACTCCCCCCATTTTGCCCTGCCCCGGATGGTAATCGGCGGCCAGCACCTTGTAGGTCTGGCCCTCGTAGCGGACCGCCATGCCCGTGCGCATCTGCGATGCGGTCACCATCAGCGCCTCCCAATCACTATGGACTTCCTGGCATCTCAGGATACTATAGACGAACAGGTGAAGATCGCAGGGACAGCTCGTATGCGCAGATCCGGTCGGCTTCTCATGCTCTCGTTACTGTGTCTGGGCGCGGCTCCGGGCCAGCGGCTCCAGGACGCTCCGCGGCCGCGGGCGGAGGACAAGGTCAGAGATCGCTTCACCCCCGCGCCGCTCGACCGGCAGCAGATCGGCGGCCTGCTCGGCGAGCGACTGCGTATCGGCCTGGACGCGCTGCTGGTGCGCCTGAACGAGCCCGCGCTGCTGGAGCCCTTTCAGCAACGGCCGGGCAGCGGCCCCCGGGTAGGCGAGCATGCCGGAAAGCTCTTGGACGCGGGGTCAGCGGTCTGGGCCTACAGCGGCGACGAGCGCCTGAAGGCGGCCCTGGATCGGGTGGCCGCTGCGCTGATCGCGGCCCAGGGGCCCGACGGATACCTGGGCGCCTACCCGGAGGACCGGCGCTGGACCGGCTGGGACGTGTGGGTGCAGCAGGAGGGGCTGCGAGGCCTGCTCAGCTACTACCGGGTCACCGGCCACCCGCCCGCCCTGGAAGCGGCGCGCAAGGCCGGCGACCTGCTGACGCGCACCTTCGGTCCAGGTCAGCGCGATATCCTCCGGGCAGGGCCGCATCTGGGCATGGCGGCTACCAGCCTCCTCGGGCCGGCCTGCCAGCTTTACCGCTATACCGGAGAGGAGCGGCGCCTGGCGGACTATGTCCTGCGCGCCTACGAGCAGCCGGGCGGGCCCCGCCTGCTGCAATCGCTGCTACGTCCCACCGGCGTCTTCCGGACCGCCGACGCCCACGCGCCGTCCATCCTGGCCAACCTGCTGGGGCTGGTGGAACTCCACCGGCTCAGCGGGGAACCGGCCTGGCTGAAGGCGGCGCTGGCCGCCTGGAACGACATCGTCGCCAGGCGGCGCTACATCACCGGGACCACCAGCGCCGGCGAGTACTTCAAGGACGATCTCAACCTGCCCGGGCAGGAGAGCGCGCGGGTGGGCGAGATGTGCGCCACGGTGGGCTGGCTGGAGCTCAACTGGCAGCTCCTGCGGCTGACCGGCGAGGCCCCTTATGGCGACGAGATCGAGCGCACGGTCTACAATCACCTCCTGGGCGCGCAGGACCCGCGGGATGGCGGCATCTGCCCGGCGCCGCCGCTGGTCGGGCGCAAGCGCATGGAGCGGGGCCTGACCTGCTGCGCTACGAGCCACCCGCGCGGCATGGCGCTGTTGTCGCAGGCGGCCTGGGGCGCGCTGGAGGGCGGCCTGGCCTTGGTGCTCTACGCCCCCGGCGATCTCACCATCCCCCTGGCCACTCCGGGGGGCGAAATCGAACTCGCTGTGAACTCCAAGACTCGTTTTCCGCTGGACGGAACCGTCACCCTCACGCTGCAACCCGCCCGCCGCGCAAGTTTTCCAGTCTTCCTGCGCGTGCCAGCTTGGTGCCGCAGATTCTCCGCCACCGTGGCGGGAGCGGCCACGCCAGGGCAGCCGGGCCGGTTCCTGCGCCTGGACAGGACCTGGCAGGCCGGCGACCGCATCCAGATCGACATGGATCTCAGCGTTCAGGTTGTCGGCGGCGGCGCCAGCTACCCGGACCACGTGGCCCTGCAACGGGGTCCCCAGGTCCTGGCACTGGAGGCGTCCCTCAACTCGGAAGTGCCTTTTCTGCACCGCGCCGCTCCCGCCAACCCTGCCGGGGATCAGCTCGTGGATGCCTCGACGCGGCTGCCCAAGACCTGGACCGGCGCCCAGGCCTACGCCCTTGAAGGGATTGCCACCCAGCGCACCGCGCAGGGCCGCCAGTCGGTGGGAAAGCGGGAGTTGCTCCTGGCGCCCTTCGCGGATGCCCGCACCTACCGCGTCTGGCTGGTCAAGCCGGACAAGATGCCCTTCGGCCCGGTGCCGTTGACCGCCTTCGGCGCGGAGTCCTGGTCGCGCGCCGGGAACGTGGACGGCTCCATCTGCGACGAGCGCCCGGACACCTTCCGCGTGACCTTCGAGGGCGGTCCCGCGCGTCAGGACTGGTACGCGGTCGAAACCGACAGCCCCGAGGTAATCACCAGGGTGCTCTACCGCCACGGGAAGGTCTTCCAGAACGGCGGCTGGTTCGACACCCAGCAGGGCAAGCCGGCCATCCAGATCCGCCGGACTCGCGCCGGCAACTGGGAGACTGTGGCGGTCCTGGACAGCTACCCGGCGACTACTTCCAAGGACGTCCCCAACCTGCACGACGGCCAGCCCTTCGAGGTCAGATTCAAGGAGCCGGCAAAGGCTGTGGCGGTGCGCATCCTGGGCCGCCCCGGCGCCAGCTTCTCCAGTTGCGCCGAGCTGGCCGCCTACGGGCCGTAGCCCCGCCCTGCGGCCCTGGATTTAGTAGCGCAACACCCGCACTCCGCGCCGCAGCTTCTCCAGGCTTGCCGGGGCAAGCTCGTCTTCGAGCAGTCCCGCCCCTTTCAGGTCCCCATAGCGGTTCAACAAGCTGACCGAGACCTCCACGTTCACCACTTGAAGCCCCCGGTCCAGAGTGTAGAGCAGGTAGGGATCGGGGTCCGCCGCCTGCTCGCTGACCTGAACCATGATCCAGGCGTCCACCACCCGCACGCTCCGGGCGCGGTGGGACTGCTCGAACTTGCGGTTCAGGGAGGTCCGCGGGAACACCACTACGGCGCCGGCCGAGCCTGGCCCCATAGCGGACAGGTCTACCACGGCCTCTGGAGGCCGGGTCGCGCCACCCAGCATCCGGCGAGTGTCCAGCACCACCACCGCGGCCTGCCGGCTGGGGTGGTCCCCGCCGGCCAGCAGTATCTCCGGAAACCCGTCCCGGTCCAGATCCTCGGTCTCCATGGCCTCCATGACCCCCGCATGCCAGTATTCATGGAGGATGTTGCCTTCGTGATCCAGAACCGCCACCTGGCTGGCGGGCTGAGAGACATGGACGGAGTTGACTGCGATCCAGGTCCTGCCGTCGCCGACCGGGGAGCTCAGCACGCGGAAGGCCCGGAGACGGTATTGGAGCGGGTACTCCGTGTCCTGGAAGCGTGCCCTCCGCCCCGGCTGGAACTCCCAGCGCAACGATCCTGTCTGCGAGTAACACTGAAGGGCCGGTCTGCCGCCCAGGGCGGATTCCGGTTGAAGTCCGAACAGCACGGAAGAGGTCTCTTCCCGGCCCAGCTTGCCGAACCAGACCCGGTTGCGGTGGTTGGCAGGGAGGTAGGCACTGGCGTCGGGGCGGCTCGCGAGAGTGCGCCGCCAGAGCCTGCGGCCCTTGTGGTCGGTGACAATCAGGTCAGCGCCCACCAGCAGGAAAGAAGCCGGCGTACCCGCCTGCGGCAGGGCCAACAGCCACAGAAACGCAACCGTCAGTGCCACGGCCACTGGCAGTGTGACGCTCAGCGCCCACATCCGGACAATTCTTAAGTTGTTCCACCAAGAGGGCTTATGCGAGGTTGCGCGCTTCCAGGCATCGAGTTCGTCGGTACTGGCTACGACCCGGCCGCGCTGGCCACCCAGCCGCCTCACGGGCAACCCCCGTTCCTCCTCCCATCTCTGGGCGGTCCGGACATTGACTCCGAGATGGTCGGCGATGCCCTTCCACGAGGTCAGTCCTTCAGGGTTGGCCTGCGACATAGCGTGCCCCCGGTATATGTCTCATCCAGTCTATCACTTCGCAACCGCAAGCTCAATGACGAACTTAACCGCGGCAGAAGACGGTAACAAGCGACACCGCATAAAAGCGCTTGTCGGGTCTCCTCCAGGGGTTATCATTGCTATCGCAGGCTCTTGCTCGAGGCTGGAGTCTGTAGGCAGTTCGGACCTCGAGTGCCGGGTTGGAAAAAGGTACAGTGTAATGCTTTGCGCAGTTTCCAGGGACAGGATGTGGCGTTCGGAAGCTGACGGGCAGGCCGAGATCGTCCTGCATCGGTTGGATGCTGATCGGGCGGTGTTGTCTGTGAGGCCGGGGAGCAGCCGTTTGGCGTGTTCTGAAGTTGGGGATCTGTTCGGCCCTGTGAATCCGGCCATAGCTATGTTGCGCCTTGTCTGGCGCTTACGGGGAAGTAATCATGAAACACGGGCTTGCATTGGGCATCGCTTTGCCCATGCTTGCGAGTCACGTCGCTGCCATGCGAGTGGACCACGCGCCGCGGCCCGCTGTAGAGAACCAGGTTAAGGAGCGCTTCGTACCAGCGCCGGTTGGGCGTCAGCGGCTTGACGGCCTGCTGGGCCAGCGCCTCCGTGTCAGCCTGGAGCAATCCCTGCTCCGCACTCCGGTTGATGAGCTGCTCTCCTGCTACCGCGGGCAGCCAGCCGCTCAGCCGTGGGCGGGGGAGTACGCCGGCGTGTTCCTGCGCGCCGCATCCTGGGCGTGGGCCTATTCCGGTCAGGCGCAACTCAAGGGCCTGCTGGAGCAGGTAGCTCAGGGCCTGATGGCCGCCCAGCGTCCGGATGGCTACCTGGGGATTCGCCCGGACGGCCAGCGTTGGACCGGGTTCGACGTGGGCACGCACGCCAGCAATCTGGCGGGGTTGCTCACCTATTACGAAGCTACCGGGGACGCCCGGGCGCTTCAGGCCGCCCGCCGGATCGGCGACCTGCTGACTGCGGCCTTCGGACGGGGCGAGGGGCAAAGAGACCTTACCAACTCGAGCAGCCACGGCGAATTCGGCGCCGCGCTGCTGGAGCCGGCCTGCCTGCTGTACCGCTTCAGCGGTGAGAAGCGCAGCCTGACCAGTCAACTGCTGGGATTCTCGGGACCGAACCCGGGAGCCGGACTGTTCCCCAAGCTGGTGATAGCCGGTACTCTGCCCGAGGCGGGGAAGGTGAGCTCCGATGAGCTGCTCTCCGGGCTGGTAGGGCTGCTGGAATTGTACCGCCTCTCAGGGGAGGGTCACTATCTGCGCACGGTTCTGGCTGCCTGGCGGGAGGTGGCGTCCACGCGCCTGTATTTCACCGGCGCGACGGGTTCAGGTTCGCACTTCCGCCCGGCGCACGTTCTGCCGGGCGAAGAGAGCATGCGGGTGGGGGAGGCCTGTGCGACGCTGGGCTGGTTGCAGCTTGGCTGGCACTTGCTGCGCTTGACCGGCGAGCCGCGCTACGGCGACCAGCTCGAACGCACTGTCTACAACCATCTCCTGGCCGCCCAGGATCCCCGCGACGGGGCCATCTCTGCGTACGCTCCGTTGGTGGGCAAGAGGCGCAGTGCGCAGGGCTTGAGCTGCTGCGCCGTCTCCCATCCCATGGCTATGGCCTTGATCTCGCAGATGGTTTGGGGCTCCCTCGACGGGGCCCTGGCCATTCTGCTGTACGCGCCGGGCGAAGTCACCATTCCTGTTATCGGCAATGGAGGCGGGTTGGAGGTTCACCTGACCTCGGAAACTCAGTTTCCGCTCGATGGAGCCGTCAGGCTGACCCTCCGCCCGCCACGCCCGGCGCGGTTTGCCGTGCTATTGCGGGTGCCGGCCTGGTGCCATCGCTACACCGCCACCGTGAACGGCAGTGGCATGAGCGGGCAGGCGGGCAGCTTCCTCCGGCTGGAGCGGACTTGGCAGCCGGGGGACAGCATCTCCATCGACATGGAGATGAGCCTGGCCGTGGTGCCGGGCGGCGCCAGCTACCCCAACCACGTGGCCTTTCAGCGCGGGCCGCAGGTGCTGGCGCTGGAGGCGTCGGTCAACCCGCAGCTAGGTTTCATACACCGGGCGGCGCCCGCTTCCTTGGTCAATGTCGCGCTGGCGGACGCCTCCCGGAGCCTGCCCCAGGGATGGAGTGGCGCACAAGCCTACTCCATCCCGGGGCTGGCGATACGGCGGTCGGAGCAGAGCCGGCAGGCGGTGGATCGAACTGACCTGGTGCTGGTGCCCTTCGCCGACGCGCGGGAATACCGGGTATGGCTGCCCCGCCCCGAGAAACTGCCGGTGGGGATCGCGCCGGTGACGGCCTTCGCCTCCGAGTTCTGGTCCCGGGCGGGGACCGTGGAAGGCTCCATCTGTGACGAGCGCACCGACACCTACCGGACGACCTACAACGGGACGCCAGCCCTGGAGGATTGGTACGCCGTGGAACTGGACCGGCCGGAACTGATCGGGCGCGTGGTCTACCGCCACGGGAAGGTGCAGCCCAACGGCGGGTGGTTCAGCACCGCCGGGGGCAAGCCCGTCATCCAGGTGCGCCGTTCCCCTGGGGCGAGCTGGGAAACGGTGGCCGCCCTGGACAGTTACCCCGACACCTCGGCCAGCGGAACCCCTCGCCTGCGCGACGGCCAGCCCTTCGAGGTGAAGCTGAAGGCCCCTGTTCGGGCTGTGGCTGTTCGGATTCTGGGACGCCCCGGCGGAACGTTCTCGAGTTGCGCCGAGTTGGCGGCGTACCGCCGCTAATCCCGTGCCCGCCGGATTCGGTGCCTTCCCGAGCGCTTGGGCAGTCAGCCAACGCGAGCACACGCAGAAACGGGCGCGAACTTGACGAGGCGGTCACGGGACTAGCCCGCCGCGGCGTTCTGGAACACCTGATCGGCCCACTCGGCGGCCTGGATGTAGAGCGTCGCCACCGCTTCGTTGGGCACGCTGAGCCGGCTCGCGACCTCCTCTACTGCACCCCAGTCAGCCGCCTCGTGGGAAAGGACCAGGGCCAGCAGGTCCGCCGTCCGGCTGCCGGGACCGGCCTTGCCCAGCAGGGCCTGGCGCACGTCGCTGGCCAGGGCGATCCCAGACAACACTTCCGCCAAGGGGCGATCCAGCATGGCGTCCAGCAGCGAGAACATGCCCAGGAAGAACATCTCCGAGCGGCGGCCCGCCAGCCCCACCCAGTCCGCCAGGGACTCGCAGAAACGGGCTCGCAGCACCGCCAGAATGACCAGTTCCTCGGCCTTGTCCTGTGCCAGGGCGGGCAGCGCCACCAGAGAGAGCCATTTGCGGCACGCGTTCTCTCCCAGCAGCACCAGGGCCTGCCTGACTGATTGGATAGGCTTGCGCCACCCAAAGGCGGCCGAGTTGATGTAGCGTAGCTGCTTGTAGGACAGAGACACTTCCTGCCGGATGATTTCTTCCAGCCGCGGGTAGTCCAGCTCCGGCCGGACGATCTCCTGGAGGACTTGCAGGTAGTGCAGCTTTAGGGCCGGAATCTCGCGTCCCGCGATTATGATTGGCCGGGCCAGGAAGAAGCCCTGAAACAGGTCGTAGCCCAGCTCGCGTGCCCGCTCCAGCTCTTCCTGGGTCTCGAGCTTCTCGGCCAGCATCTGAATCCCACGCTGGCGGCCGCAGCGCGCCAGGCGCGCCTGCTCGGACGGGGGGGCCTTGCGGAAATCCACCTTGATGATGTCGGCCACTTCCAGCAGGGGCTCGATGCCGTTCAGGGAAACCACGTCGTCCAGCGCCAGCAGGTAGCCCCATTCCTTGATCCGGCGGCAGGCGGCGATGACCTCCTGGTCCGGCCGCACCGATTCGAGCAGCTCGACGGCCGCCATGCGTTTGGGCAGGAGCGAGACGCAGTCCCGCAGCAGCAGCTCCCGGTCGAA
>VFZS01000153.1 GCA_016871095.1 Acidobacteriota bacterium | reverse complement strand
ACGCTTCGCCCTGGCGCGCGGCGAGGAGGGCCGGTTCGAGCGGCTGGCCGATGACGCCACGCTGGCCGGCATCGATGAGAACGACCCGAGGAGCGTGGCGCGCTTC
This sequence comes from Acidobacteriota bacterium, assembly GCA_016871095.1. GTDB lineage: Bacteria > Acidobacteriota > Terriglobia > Bryobacterales > Bryobacteraceae > VFZS01. The sequence goes on along the minus strand of VFZS01000153.1, from coordinate 9,717 downwards.
ATGCGCCGCATGGGCCAGGAGTTGGGCGAAGAAGCTGGCGAGGACTTCCAGCAGGGGATCGAGGAGATGGAGTCCGGCCGGAGGCGGCGGATGACTCCGGCAAGGAGCTGGAGGCGGAGCGGTGAAACGCTGCGGCCGCTGCGGCGCGAAGACCTGCGAAGGCGCGCTCTGCGCGGCCTGCCGAGACTTCTTCCACCGGCTTCAGGCCGGAATCGAGGGTCCGGCAGCCCAGGAGCTGAGGCCAAGCAGGCACAAGGTGGGAAACTGGCTCAGGTCAAGGTGCGGTGATCCTCTCCCCGGGGAGAGGACCGGCGCCCAGTGGAGGAAGTGGTGGCCTGGGGGTGCATCATCATCGAGGTCGGAGCCATGAATCTGGTTGGAACCGAGAGCCGGAATTACGCGCAGGAGTTGGAGGAGAAGATCCGCACTCGCACGGCACGGGTGGGCGTCATGGGCCTGGGCTATGTGGGCCTGCCCTTGGCGGTGGAGTTTGCCAAGGCTGGTTTTGCGGTGACCGGCCTCGAGGTTGAGGCGAACAAGGTGGCGGGGATAAACGCCGGCGAATCCTATGTGCTGGACGTGCCCAGCGCCCAACTGCGGTCGCTGGTAGAAGCGGGCAGGCTTCGCGCCAGCGGGGATTTCTCGCTATTGCGCGAGCTGGATACAGTCAGCATCTGCGTGCCCACCCCGCTGCGCAAGACGAAAGACCCCGACATGAGCTACATCGACACGGCCTGCCGCCAGATCGCCAAGCACCTGCACCCGGGGATGCTGATCGTCCTCGAATCGACCACCTACCCGGGGACCACCGCGGAGTTCGTGTTGCCCATGCTGGAGGAGTCCGGCCTCCGCGTGGGCGAGGAGTTCTTCCTGGCGTTCTCGCCGGAGCGCGTCGATCCGGGCAACCCGAACTACCAGACGGCTAACATCCCCAAGGTGATCGGGGGCATCACGGCAGAGTGCACGCGGCTGGGAGCGCTCTTCTGCGCTCAGGCGCTCCAGGTGGTCGTGCCGGTCAGCTCGACCAGGGTAGCCGAGATGGTGAAGCTGCTTGAGAACACCTTCCGCATGATCAACATCGGCCTGGCGAACGAGATGGCGCTCATGTGCGACCGCATGGGCATCGACGTCTGGGAGGTGATCGAGGCGGCCGCCACTAAGCCGTTCGGGTTCATGCCGTTCTACCCCGGCCCCGGGCTGGGCGGCCACTGCATCCCCATTGATCCCTTCTATCTGTCCTGGAAGACCCGGCAGGCCGGCATCGAGGCGCGCTTCATCGAGCTGGCCGGTTACATCAACTGCCAGATGCCGCTGTTCGTGGTCGAGAAGATCCAGAACGCGCTGAACGATCAGGCGAAGCCACTAAAGGGCTCGCACATCCACATCATGGGGGTCGCCTACAAGCGGGATATCGACGATCTGCGCGAGTCGCCCGCGCTGGATATCATGCATCTCCTCAAGAAGCACGGCGCACGGCTGAGCTACAGCGATCCCTACGTTCCCAGCCTGACGGTGGATGGGCTGGGGCTGGCGGCCGAGCCGCCCGACGTGGCAGCGGGGGCCGCCGATTGCGTGGTGGTCGTCACAGACCACTCCGCCTTCGACTACCACCAGCTGGTCGAGAACGCCCGGCTGATCGTGGACACGCGGAACGCGCTGAAGGGGATGCATTCCGGGAAGATCGTGCGATTGTAAGCCGCTCTGCCGGCTGCTATCTAGGCAGGTCTAAGCGTGCACATCCGTTGCTGGCCGGGGTCGATGAGAGCGACCCCAAGAGCGTGGCGCGGTGGATGAAGCAGATGGGGCCAGGAACTGGGCGAGGAATCGGAGGAGGAACTCGGGCAGGCGGCGGAGGAGTTCGAGCGGGGGGGGCCGAGGCCAGCCAGGAGCCGGCGGGAGGAGTATGCCGGGCTGGCGTGCCGCTCTGTGGGGGCTGTGGTTATGCCTGGCGGGGGTGGTGAGCATCTTGTCCCTGCTTCCAGGATGGATGGCTCCCCAGCCGCCGGGTGGGGCCCCGACGGCGCACTTCGTTGCCTATGCCGGTCTGGCGGCTATTGCGGCGGCTGCCTTCCGGCCGTTCCGCGCAGCTTGCCTGGCCATCCTATCGGTGGCTTGTCTTGGCGTGCTACTGGAGGTTTTCCAGATCTGGATTCCGGGGCGAACGTTTGAGTGGAGCGACATCTTGGCCGACTGGCTGGGGGTGATGGCGGGAATGCCGGCCAGTTGGGCGCTCCGGCTGTGCCTGCTAAGCAGATGGGGACGAGCTTGTCGCCCATAAGGATGAGGAATGAGCTCCACCCGTCCGCCGGCGGCCTCTGCTAACGGCGTTCCTGCGGCTGAACCTTTGGCTCCGCCGGCAGCGGCGCGTTCATGCCCGTGCTGTGGCTCCACTCGGGGGTACCGCTCGGATCGGCGAGGGTTCACCGAGCGGGCGCTGTCGTTACCGGGCCTGAAGATCCGCCGCTGCCCCGCCGGCCCGGTGCGCTTCACGGGACTGGGCGGCTCGGTCATCCTGGCTGAAGAGGTCCGGCGCGCCCGGGCAGCAAGCCTGAGGTGGGGGAGGAGCATGGAAGAGGGCCAATCGATTCGATTGACCTCGGAGCTGGCACGTCAGCGCCACCGATATCGGAGGCCGCAGCTGTATCGTGGGATCGGGATGGGCGTGGCGGTAGGGTGCGCAGCTCACTGGATTTCTGGCTGCGCTCCGGCAATCCGGGCGGACAGGGCTAGCTCGGGCTGAGGGCGGGCGTGATGAGGGAGGGGACCGACTTCAGTCACCAGACCAAAGCGGGGCCAGTCCGCCTGGAGGTGCGAAGGGGCGGGTCCGGCCGGTGGCTGGCCCGGTACTGGGGCGAGCAGTTGGAAGGCGGCCGGGAGTTTCGGAGCTTCAAGGCGGCCAACGGCTGGATGCGGCGGTGCTTTCAGGAGCTGTTTCCCGAGCACCGCTGCCGGCGGGGCTGCCGAGAGGTGGCGGGCAAGCGACTGGAGGAACGTTCGGGGTTGGGCCGAGGGGAGGAACGATCCAGACGGCGGAGGAAAAGCGGGAGAGGTGCAGACATCCCCGGTTGAGCGTTCAATGGGCTTGCGTTGTTGCGCCGAGCGGGCGGGAGGCCTGCCCAGCGGTCGCGGCGACGGAGAGCCGCAGTGGGAGTGGGCTGCTGTTCCCTTGGAATTCCCGCCAGGCTGGCGTCCGATTGCCGCGCCTCAGGCAATGGTGCAGTTGCTGGTGCGCTGGTGAGGGAGCGAGCTGATCGAGCAGAAATACCTCCAATGTTGGGGATGAGTAGTCCGGGTCTCGGTGGCTCGGGATCACCAGCGTCTCTTGGCGGCGGGGAAGATCAGGTGCGCGATCTTCCCCAGCCTTTGGAGGAGCAAAGCTTGTCTTGGCCAGCGAGACCCGTTAGCTCGAAGAAATCAAGCTTGCCGCTCCCACTGCGGCGGCCGAATTGGCTTCGTCGGCACGACGGCCAGCCGGTCCACCTCGGCCGCCACTGAGCGCTGCAGCAGATGGACGCTCACGACCACGCGCCAGCAGCTTTTCACCTGCACCAGGATGCCATCGATTTCCCGCAACGGGCCGCGCACGATCCGTACCCAGTCACCGATGCGCAGGTAGGGCCAGGGCTGGATGGGGAGGCCGGAGGCTACCATCCGCTTCAGAGTCGCGATTTCCTCCTCGGGCACCGGCGTCGGTCCTCTGCCGAACCCGAGGAGGTGATGAACCCCGGGAATTCTGAGCGCGGTGACGCGCTCCGGGAGCCCAAACCGTGCGAAGACGTAGCCGGCCAGAAGCGGCAGCTCCAGTTCCTTGGTGCGATCCGACCATGCACGCCGGGTTCGATATAGTGGCAAAAAGCTTTCCAGGCCGGCAGTACTCAAGTGCCGAGCCACGGGCTTCTCGTGCTGAGGCTTGACCCGCAGGGCAAACCACTCTGGCGCAGGGGTGAACTGGGGAGGACGCAGATTAGGGTCTGGCTCGGCACCTGCTTGCTGGCATGCGTTCATCCCAAGCTCCACTGGCCTTGGCCGGTGGCTCGTTTTTCGGTGAAACACAATGTATAGCAGGCTTCCGTTGGAAGGTCAATAGATTTTCTGAGTAGAATGCCCAGTCCGTACTAGACCGAAAGTCCCATGGGTCCCAGGTGTACTAGGCAATGTAGCCCTGATGACTGTCTCTTCAGCGGAGTGGATGAGAACGGCAGAACAGGAGGATATCAGGTGAGAGAGACTCCAAGATCTTCGCCCCCGATCGCCACCAACGCCCCGGCTCGGGTGGAAGCGCTGAACAGGAACCAACCCCCGATTTACGGTAGAGTGGTCGGTTTGTCCGGAGACCGGCTGGAACTCGTACTGGAAGCGCCGCTGGCCGCAGGTGAGGCCATCAAGATTGAGGCTCCGGATTGTTTATTGCTGGGTGAAGCCCTCTATTGCGAGGCTCGACCAGCTGCCGAGGTCGAGGCCTGGGTGGTGGGCGCAGGAGTGGAGCATGGGCTGTGGGACCTGGAGAGAATCGGCTGGTTCGGCCACTGAGGCCGTAAGATTGCCCATGCCAGCCCCCGCATCGCCGCGCTCATGTGGGCGCTGAAAATGGGCCGCTGGAACCGGTACAACACCGTGCAGGCCAGCGGGTCAGGGCCCGACAGGCGCGCATGCCTGCGGGTGAATGCGCGCTTGCGATGTCTGTTGGTAGCGAAGGCCGGCGGATCGCTCGGGCCACTGATCGGGGTGACGGAGAACATCAGCCGGAGGGACGTACTAATTCACTGGCAGCCGGGGTCGCCCCTGGAGGCGCCCAAGCCAGGGAAGCAACTGGCAGTTGCGCTGGAGTGGTTCCACGGTCACAGCGGCGGGGCTAGATATGTGCGTTGCTGGGGCAGGGTGGTGCGGGTTGCGGCCGCGCCCCCGGGTGAGCAGCCCCTGGTGGCGATGGAGGTTCAGCGGATGAGCTTTTGGAGGGTGGCGCGCACAAGGTCAGATAGCAAAGTGGCAGGCGAGGCAAAGTATGGCGCTCAGAAAGGACGCGGTCGAGCCGGGCCCCCAGCACAGGCAAGCTTGCGGGCCCCCGCCGGTTCCCGGGTAGGCGGCAGGCTGACCAAGCCGGTCCTGGCCGAAGAACTCAGCCGAGTGTTGCAGATACCCCGCATGGACGCGGCCCTGGTTCTGGAAGCCATCCTGGAAAGCATCGTGGGCGCCCTGTGCCGGGGGCAACGGGTCGATCTTAGGGGCTTCGGAAGCTTCTCGACGCGCCTGCGGCGAGGCCGGATGGGGCGGAACCCCAGGACCGGCGCGCCGGTGGAGGTGCCACCTCGGCGGATACCGTACTTTCGAGCCGGCAAGGCGTTCAAGGAGTTGCTCAACGCCGCGGTGCGCGAGTCGGTTCTCGGCTGAAGCGGCCAAGATGGCGCTGAAAGTGGGGCCCGGATTGGGCTGGGGAAGGGGTGCCCGCTGACGCCGCGCTGGCCGGTGTCGATGAGAACGAAGCTAAGAGCCTGGCCCGCTTCATGAAGCGCAGGGGCCAGGAACTGGGCCAAGAAGGGGGCGAGAATTTCGACCAGCCGATCGCGGAAACGCAGCGTGGCGCGGTGGGGGACTCGCCGGAGGCGGAAGCTCGGAGCTAGGATTGGCAGCCTGTAGACCGACACGCTCGTGATCGGCCAAGGTAGGGATAGCTGGAGGAACCGGTTCCCCAAGATGGGTGGCACCCTGCTATGGAGTAGGCCACTGCTGGAGCGGCGGAAGCACCGCCGGGTGAGTGCCGACCTGCGCTGTTTCCGGCGGGCTTCGCCGAAAGCCCCGGGGCAATACATCGGGTGCACCGAAAACCTTAGCCGGAACGGCGTGTTGATTCGGTGGGAGCGAGATCAGACAGATCCCGAGCTGCCCCGGGTGGGGGACGGGATCGCCCTCGAAGTAGAGTGGCCAGTGCGCCGTGGCTCAGAGTGGAGGTACCTATGGTGTCGCGGCAGGGTAGTCCGGGTTCGGAGGATTTCAGCGACTGGGCCGGCGCTGGTGGCCGTTTGTGTTTACGGGATGCGGTTTCGCGGTACCGTGGCTGCGGAGCCCGTATGGAGAAAGACAGATGGAGCGTGCGCTGGACCGCCATGGCTGATGTGAGGGAGGCGGCCAGCACGCTGGAGCGCTCGCCCAGTTGTGCCCCGGGCTGGATGCCTGCGGTCGGTCGGACCAGCGGGGCGAGCAACAACGTACAGGGACCGAGAAGTCCCCATTGTAGGAGGAGGTAAAAGCCATGGTCGGCATGAGTCTGATTTCGTTCTTGGTGTTGTTGGGGATCGCCATCGTGGTGGCAGTCGTGTTTCACTTCGTTCTGTGGTATCGCTTCCTGGATGGCCTTGATTCGTTTCTTGGCAAGGTCGCCCTCGGTTGGCTGGGCGGCTGGCTAGGATCGCCAGTGTTCGGCTACTGGGGATTCAAACTGAACAGTGTCTATGTGATCCCGGCGCTGCTGGGTGCGGCGACGGCGGCGTTCCTCTGCGTGCTGTGGTGGAAGGCGCAGGCTAAGGCTGGTTGCGGCAGCTCCGGGACATAAGGCGCGATGCGGGGCCGGCATGAAGAACGCTCCCCGGCCGGGCCGGCGAGGGGCTTGGTATCCGGACGCGGCGCCCTGAGCTCAGGGGGAGCCGGGCGAAAGGGGTAGGTGTGATTGCGGGCATGTCGGTGGGGCGCCTTTCGCGGGCCCGGCCTGCCCACCGCGCGGCCGCCGGTGAAGTGCAGCCTCCGGGAAGAGCCCTCTGCCGCATCGTGCTCAGCCGGCCCCTGTGAGGATCTCTCCTCCTCCCAGGCTGTGCACCGCTGAATAAGGAACTCATCATGGACCAGATCCTCCCGGATCAGACTTTCTGGACAATCATCCTGTCGATCGCCGCGGCGATTGTGCTGGTTCTGTACATCCTGCGCCGCCGGAAACGCACACGGGGACAGTAGTTCGGCCTCGGCGCGGGGGCCTCCTGAGCCAGGTGCGGCGAGCGGCGCGTGGGGGTTTGCTTTGTTGGGTTGACTTGGGCCGTGTCAGACTCTACCGTGCAATGTGGTGGCTGGCGGCACGCTGATCCGGATCAGCGGAATATTGACCTTCCATCCCATCGTGTTCGGTAGCCGTCATCCCGGCCAGCCCGCTCGCGGGATCTCGCCTGGGCCGTGCGTGACCCCTCCTGAGCGCGCCCTGATCCTTCGTCCCCTTTGAATCTTTAACCTGCCCCTGTGACCCAGGGGGGCGGAGGTGTGTCTGGACGGCAGCGCAGCCCACAACCAGAGATACCGGCGCGGGCCCCCCTATACCTCCCGACCGCTTCCGGCTCAACGTGGGCCAAATGCGGGCCAACGACGGCCATTTCTGTTGAACGTGCCGGCGTCCTGTTGCTGGCCCGACCGCTGGGGTCGCGCCCGGCGCGGCCTGATCCCATCGCCAAGTTGATCTTTCCGCTGGGACCCACGGGGCCAGAGGTGTGGCTGTCCAGGGTGGACGGACTCGCGTCTACGCTCGTGCTTCTTCTGGCAGCCGACTCATGATTGCGTCGGCCACCTCCCGAGCGAGGGCGTGAGCGGCGTGAGCTTCCTCAACAGTCGGCTGGTACGGCGCGCCAGGATAGCGGAATCGGACCGCGTACTTCGTCAGGGAATTGGCGCGCTGGAGAAGTTCAGTGAGTGTTGGGTCCGCCTGTAGGCACTGCCTTCCTATTTCGCCAAGCTCATGGACCCAGCGGAAAGCGATGTCGTGCCATGTCAGGAAACCTTTGAGTGCTTTCTCCGCAGCCTGCTGGCTATGAAACAAGGCGCCTTCAACGTCGGGAGGCGCCGTCGCGAGAAGGATCTCAACGCGACGCAAGTCCTTGGCGGCCTGATCGAGCCACGCCCGGGTGTCCCCAGCCCGAACCTCGTCATGCGGCATACAAGAGTTTCCCTTCCCGCATGATCGTCGAGGGCAATGAGGCCTTCAGGTGCAGCCTCTTGTCGAACTCAGCCTTGGTCCAGACCAGAATGTCCTTCGCAAGGCCCACGCCCCATAGAGCCCGATAGCCTATGTCCGAATCCTGCCGTTCTCGGGCAGCATCGTCGGGCACGATCACCATGAGGTCGTAGTCGCTGTCCGGGCCGGCATCACCACGCGCCGCTGACCCGAACAGGTAGATGCGCAGCGGGTGATATACCTCGACAAGCCGTCGTACCACCTCGGCCAGCACCGGGTCGTCGGCAGAAGGCGGTTTGAAGGTCTCGATCCGGGGTCTCTGCATGCCTGTCAGTCCCAGTTTGCCACAGGTCCCACCAGAGTGCTGTCCGCCTCACACCACCTTCACCGGGATGAACAGCGCCGGGTTGCGCCCGGCCGGGTTTACGATATGCGCGTAGCGTGCGGCCACGCGCACGTCGGCGTGGCCGAGCGTGCCAGCGGCGGGCAGCGCAGCCCGCGACCACAGATGCCGGCGCCGCCCCCCCAAATACCTGCCGACCGCTTCCGGCTCGACCTGGGCCAAGTGCGGGCTAACGGCGGCCATTTCTGGTGAACGTGCCGGCGTCCTCTTCCTGCCCGAGCGCTGGGGTCGCGCCCGGCGCAGCCTGATCCCATCGATAATTTGATCTTTCCGCTGGGACCAACAGGGCCGGAGGTGTACCCGCGTGCGCCGCTGTTTGAGACGGCTATTACGGCCGTGCTTCTTCCGGCAACCTGCTGGCGATTGCGGCCCATACTTCTCGCGCCAAGCTGAGAGCTGATTCCGCCTCTTCGATCGTGGCATCGTACTCAGCGCCGGGGTAACGAAGGCGCGAGGCGTAGGCGGTCAAAGGGCGAACGCGCACGGCGAGCTCCGCCAACGTGGGATCCGCTCCAACGCACTGGTTGCCAATCTCGTCGAGGTCGTGCACTCCCCGGAAGCGGATGTCATGCCAAGTGAGAAACGCTTTCAACGCCTTCTCGGCAGCCTGCTGGCAGTGAAACAGAGCGTCTTTCAAGAAGGGCGGCTGTGCAGTGAGGGCATGAGCAGCGTAGCCCAGATCCTCCTTGGCCAACCGCAGCCACTGCTTCGCGTGCGCGAGCAGGACTGGATCAAACGCCATACAAGAGCTTTCCTTCGTCGAGGATTGTGGAGGGCAGGGAGGCCCTGAGATGCAACTGCTCCTCAAAGTTCCGCCGAGGCAACACCAAAATGTCCTTGGCAATGCTCAGGCCACCAAGGGCTTCATAACCCAGCTTGGTATCCCACAGTTCGCGCGGGGCATCGTCTGGTACGACCACCATGATGTCGTAGTCGCTGTCCGGGCCGGCATCGCCACGGGCCGCCGAGCCGAACAGGTAAATACGCAGCGGGTGGTACACTTCGACCAGCCGCCGCACCACCTCGGCCAGCACCGGGTCGTCGGCAGCAGGCGGTTTGAAGGCCTCCGTTATGGCTTGCGGCATCTCTGTCACCTCCAGTTTGCCACAAGTCCCTGCGGATCGGGCCGGCTCTCATCACCGCGCTTTCAGCGGAATGAACAGCGCCGGGTTGCGCTTGGCCATGTCCACCACATGCGCGTACCGGGCGGTCATGCGCGGGTCGGCGTGACCCAGAAACTCCTGCACGGCGCGCAGGTCGCCCGTGTGCAGGTATCCCAAGGTCGCGGCCGTGTGCCGGAGCGCGTGGTCGGCGAGTCCTGGCCGCTTCAAGCCCGCCAGGCGCAGATACTGGGACGTGCGCAGGCGGACCTGGCTGCGGCCGAGACGGT
>VFZS01000152.1 GCA_016871095.1 Acidobacteriota bacterium | reverse complement strand
GACCTCCGGCGTGATCACGCGGCTGGCGGCGCCGGCGCGCAGCTCGGCGCCGCACACCGCCTGCGCGCAGACCAGCAGAACGGCCAGTTTCGGAGCCGTGAGCGTCAGAAGGTGTGAAAAAAACGGCGGGCAGGCGAAACCGCCTGCCCCACGACGGGTTAAGTGCCCTGGTTGCAGCGTGGGGCAGGCCGTTTGGCCTGCCGCCCGCACCGCCGAACCAGTTTTTTCACACCTTCTCAGCGAGCGGTCCCGCATGACGGCCTACGCCCAGTAGGCGACCCCGGGCTTCTCCCGGATCACCAGGTTCTGGAGGAAGCGCACCGCCTTGGTCAGCCCCTCGGCCGGCGACATCAGGCAGTCTTCGTGCTCGATCGACAGCACGTAATCGTACCCGTACATGCGCAGCGTGGAGATGAACTCGCCCCACCAGCCGGCGTCGTGCCCGTAACCCACCGTGCGGTAGATCCAGCTCCGGTTGCGCTCGTCGCTGAGCTTCTTGGTGTCCAGCACGCCGGCCTTGGGGAGGTTGGCGTCGTAGATCTGGTTGTCCTTGGCGTGCACGTGGAAGATGGCGTCGCCCAGGATGCGGATGGCCTTGATGGCGTCGATCTGCTGCCAGAACATGTGGCTGGGATCGTAGTTGCAGCCGAGGTTGGGGCCGCAGGCCTCGCGCAGCCTTAGCAGCGTCTCGGGGTTGTGCACCACGAAGCCCGGATGCATCTCCAGGGCGATCTTCACGCCGTGATCCGCGGCGAACTTCGTGCGCTTGGTCCAATAAGGGATGACCTTCTTCTCCCACTGCCAGGCCAGCAGGTCCAGGAAATGCGGCGGCCAGGCGCAGGTGATCCAGTTGGGGTACTTGGCCTTGTCGCTGTCGCCGGGGCAGCCCGAGAAGTCGATCACCACCGGCACGCCCAGCTTCTCGGCCAGCAGGATGGTCTTGCGGCTGCACTCCTGGTTGGCCTTGGCGATGGCCGCATTCGGGTGCAGCGGCTCGCCGTGACAGCTCAGGGCGCTGATGGTGATGCCGTTGTCCTCCAGCTTGGCCTTGAACTCCTTCAGCGCGGTCTTGTTCTCCAGCATCGAGAGCTTGCAGTGGGGGTCCCCGGGGTAGTTGCCGGTGCCCAGCTCCACCGTGTCCACATCCAGAGCCTTGAGTTTCTCGATGACTTGATCCAGCGACAGATCCGCCAACAACGCGGTAAACACGCCTACCTTCACGGCATTTCTCCTTCCTGCGGGTGTCTTGTAGTCCTTACGGCCAGTGTCCAGCATAACAAAAACGGCGGCGCCGCTGAACGGGCCGATTTGCCGCCCCAGGGCTTCACCCCGTACAATAGGCGCTTTGTAGGAGAATTGGTTATGACCAAACACACTGCCAGGAGATGTGTGGGCCGGCGGGGCTTCCTGGGATCGGCCGCGGCGGCGCTGGGCGCTACCTTCTGGGCCAATGACAAGCTGGAAGCCGCGCTGGGCAACGTCCAGACAGCCTCGAAGCCCTCAGACCTGAGGATTACCGATCTGCGCGTGGCGGTGGTCGGCCGGGGCTGGCCGCTCATACGCCTGGACACCAACCAGGGCATCTACGGCCTGGGCGAAGTCCGCGACGGCGGCAGCAAGACCTACGCCCTGATTCTCAAGAGCCGCCTGCTGGGCGAGAACCCCTGCAACGTGGACAAGATCTTCCGCAAGATCAAGCAGTTCGGTTTCCACGCCCGCCAGGGCGGCGGCGTCTGCGGCGTCGAGATGGCGCTGTGGGACCTGGCCGGTAAGGCCTACAACGTGCCTGTCTACCAGATGCTGGGCGGCAAGTTCCGCGACCGCATACGCCTCTACGCCGACACCCCCCAGGCACGCGATCCCAAGGAATTCGCCACCCGCCTCAAGGGCCGCCTGGACATGGGCATCACCTGGCTCAAGATGGACCTGGGTATCGGCCTGGTCGAGAAGATTCCCGGCACCTTGACCCGTCCCACCGGGATGAGCTCCAAGGAGGTCTTCCGCACCGAGCACATGTTCACCGGCTTCGAGCTGACCGAGAAGGGCATCGCCCTCATGTGCGAGCACGTGGCCGCCGTGCGCGAGGCCATCGGCATGGACGTTCCCCTGGCCGCCGACCATTTCGGTCACATCGGGGTGAACTCCTGCATCCGGCTGGGCAAGGCGCTCGAGAAGTACAACCTGGCCTGGCTGGAGGACATGATCCCCTGGCAGTACACGAACTTGATGAAGCAGATCACGGACGCCGTGGACATCCCGATCCTCACGGGCGAGGACATCTACCTCAAGGAGCCCTTCGAGGAGCTGTGCCGCAAGCACGCCGTCGATATCATCCATCCTGACCTGGCCACTTCCGGCGGCATCCTCGAGACCAAGAAGATCGGCGACATGGCCCAGGAGTACGGCGTGCCCATGGCTATGCACTTTGCCGGCTCGCCGGTCTGCGGCTTCGCCAACGTCCACTGCGCCGCGGCCACCGAGAACTTCCTGGTGCTGGAGAACCACTCCATCGACAGCTTCTGGTGGGGCGACCTGGTGGACGGCGTCGAGAAGCCCATCGTCAACAAGGGCTTCATCCGGGTACCCGAGGGACCCGGCCTGGGTATCACCCTCAACGAAGAGGTGGTGAAGAAGTACGTGCAAGGCGGCTACTTCGAGCCTACCCCCGAGTGGGACAAAGAGCGCGCCAACGACCGCCTGTGGAGCTGAGCCGGTGACCCACAAGGAACGGCTCCTGACGGCCATCAACCACCAGGAGCCGGACCGCGTGCCCATCTGCGCCTGGTACACGCCGGAGGCGGAGCGCAGGCTGCTCCGCCACCTGGGCGTGGCCTCGGACCAGACCGAAACCTACCACGCCGCCGGCGGGCCCTTGCCGGTGCTGATGGACCATGATTTCCTCATCTCCTGGATGGGCCCCTGCACCGGCTACTACCTGCGGCCCGACCGCGAGTACACCGACGAGTGGGGCATCGGGTGGAAGTGGTTCGACCACCCCTCCGGCGGCGCGTTCACCGAGATGGTGCGGCATCCCCTGGCCGGGATCCGCGATCCCGCCGAGTTCACCCTGCCCGACTTTTCCCGCGAGGACCGCTACGACGGCGCGCGCCAGCTCATTGCCGAGTACGGCGCCGAGTATGGCGTCATGGGCGGGCTGGCCTGCACCCTGTTCGAGCTGGCCTGGTATCTGCGCGGAATCGAGCAGGTGCTGGTCGATCTGGCCACCAACCGGGATTTCTTTCACGCCTACCTGGACAAGCTGGTGAACTGGATCGAAGTCGCCGGGCGCAAGTTCGTCCAGCTCGGCGTGGACATCGTCTGGATCGGCGACGACGTCGGCATGCAGGACCGCATGATGATCTCGCCGGCGGCTTTTCGCGAGTTCCTCAAACCGCACTACGCCCGGCTGTTCGCCGAGTGGAAGGCGCTCAATCCCAACGTCAAGATCGCCTTTCATTCCGACGGTTACTGCTACCCCATCGTGGCCGACCTGGTCGAGATCGGGCTGGACATCCTCAACCCGGTGCAGCCCAAGTCCATGGACCCGGCCCGGGTCAAACAGCAATTCGGCCGCAACCTCACGCTGTGGGGAACCGTCGATATTCAGGAGGTGTTGCCGTTCGGCACCCCCCAGGACGTGGCTGAGGAAGTCAAGCTCCGTATGCGGACCGCCGGTCAGGGCGGCGGCCTGATCCTGGCTCCGGCGCACAACATCCAGCCGGAGGTGCCGGTGGAGAACATCCTGGCTTTTTATGATGCCGCCAAGCAACATGGCCGTTACCCGCTGGAGTGCTGACGCTCCCTTGCGCGCGCTCCTGACTCTCGCCCTGCTGCTGCCCGCCTTCGCCGGCGCCGCCCCGCTCACCGCCGAGCAGATCCTGGAGAAGTCCATAGCCGCTACGGGCGGGCGCAAAGCCATCGAAGCGGTCACCAGCACGGTGGCCAAGGGCGAAATCGACGTCCTGCCGCAGCACGCGCACGCCCTGATCGAGTACTACGCCAAGGCGCCCGCCAAGCGGCTGATCGTCACGCACTTCGAGGGCGTCGGCGAAGTCCTTCAGGGCTGCGACGGGGTCTCCGCCTGGACGCATGACCCCGGCCGCGGCCTGCGCAACCTCACCGGCGCCGAGAAGGAAGATGCGCTGCGGGAGTGCGCCTTCCACGCCGAGATCCAGTGGCGCGACTTCTATCCCAAGGTCGAGCTGGCGGGCATGGAAAAGGTGGGAGAGCGTGAGGCCTACAAGATCGTCATGACTCCGGCCTCGGGCAAGCCGGCGACCCGCTACATCGACGCGGAGAACTTCCTGCTCATCCGCCAGATCTCCACCCGCGAGTCCTCGGAGGGCGCTGTCAGCATCGATGCCGAGTTGTCCGACTACCGTGATGTGGCCGGCGTCAAGGTGCCCTTCCTGATCCGCCAGAAGATGCAGGGCTACGAACTGGTGATCAAGATGATCCTGGTCGAGAACAACGCCCCCATCGACGACGCCCGCTTCGCCAAGCCGGCGAAGAAATGAGTTTCGCGCAAAGGACGCAGAGGACCCGCAGAGCACGCTAGGAAGACCTTTGATTCCTTCGCGTTCTTTGCGCGAACCTCTGCGTCCTTTGCGCGAGACCTTACCCCCACGCCCGCCAGACCAGCCACGCCACGCCGGCCAGGAAGCCGAGCAGGGCGTTGTACTCCCGGTTCCGCCAGTACTGGGCCCAACGAAAACGGCCTCTGGGCTGCCTCGTGGCGCAGGCGGTTGCGCCTGCGGTGCCGCGGCCCGGCCACAGGGGCGCCAGCAACGGGACGCGCGCGGCGTAGTCCGCGAACTCGGGAAAGAGCTTCGCCAGGTGCTGCTCCTCCAGTTCGATGGCCGGCAGGTAGACCAGCCCGAACACCGCGGCGAACAGCACTGCGAGCCAAGGCTCCCGCGCGGCCACCGCCAGCCCGGCCGCTGCCAGCAGCGTTCCCACGTACAAAGGATTGCGGCACCAGGCGTACGGACCGCTCACCGCCAGCCGCTCGTTCTTGGCCAGGTGCCCCGCCGCCCAGGCGCGCAGCGCCAGACCTGCCGCCGCGACGGGCAGTCCTGCCGCCAGCGAACCCGGCGCCGGCCTGGCGAACCAGGCGAAAGCCGCCACCAGCAGAAACCCCGCGGGCACGCGCAGGCGGGCCACGGCGTCCGCGTACGCTTTGGGGAACCAGTGTCGCCGCATCAGCCAGCCTGCCAGGCGCCCAGCCGGATCTTCAGCGCCTCGAAAACCGCGTCCGGCGAGATCTCACGCATCGAGGGATCGGTCTCCCCGCGGCGCCTGTAAGTGGTGCGGGCGCTCGGGCTGCGCAGCACCGTGAAACTCCGAGGGTAAGGCCCGTTGCGCGCCGGATCGGTGGGTCCGAAAACGGCCACGCCTGGCTTGGAGAGCGCCGCCGCCAGGTGCAGCGGCCCGCTGTCTATGCCCACAACCGCCGCGGCGCGCCGCGTGGCATGAATCAACCCTGGCAGCCCGCACAGGTGCGTCCGTGTATTCGCGATCGAGCGCAGCAGGGATGCCGTGCCCGGTGGTCCATTGAGCACCAGTGGCATGCCCAGTTCCTCTAGCAGCCGCCAGCCCAGCCGCGCGTAGTACTCGTGCGGCCACTGCTTGCCGCGCCAGCCCGCCAACGGGTTGGCCAGGACGAAAGCTCCCGCCGGCAGATCTCCCGCCGGGCTGCCCTCGGGCAGCGGGAAGGTGCACAGGATGGACGTGGCGCCCGCCGCCACGGCCAGCTCCAGGTTGCGGTCCACTACATGCGCCGCGCTGGTGCGCACACGATTAGAGTAGGCCAGCGCCGCGGGTTTCTCGCGGACCTGGGACTGATGGAACCCGTAGATGCGCTCCGGGTGGGCCGCCAGCGCCACCAGCGCCGATTTCATCAGCCCCTGGAAATCCACCGCCAGTGTGAAGCGTCCGGCGCGCAACTCTCGCCAGGTCTCCCTGAGGCCTTGCAGGCTGCGCTCAAACAGGATCCCGCGATCGACAAAGGGGTTGCCCTCAACCAGCGGCGCCCACCGCCGGTCCACCACCCAGCTCAGCGTGGAGCCCGGGAAGCTGTGCTTCAAGGTGGCCACCGCCGGCAGCGCGTGGATAACGTCGCCCATCGAGCCGATGCGGATCACCAGGATGCGCGGGCCGCTCATCGTCTACCCGCCCTGCCGCGCCCGCACGTGCAGCCTGAAGTCGCGGGCGCGCCGCAGGTCTTCCTGCGTTTCGTCAAACACCGCGCCCGCCGGGATGCTCGCGCCGGGCCCCACCACCACCCAGTCCACCACCCGCAGGGCGGCCACCAGCTCGGCGCGCGCCCGCGCGGGCAGGATCGGCTCCGGAGGATCGGTGACCACAGCCACCAGCCGGGCGCCGGGCGCCGCCAACTCAGCCAGGCGGCGCGCGTGTTCGGGCAGCAGCGGGTCGAAATGCCCTTTCACCCAGCGCACGCCGGGTCCGGTGAAGCGCCGGGCAGCCTCCTCCGCCGTCAGGATCTTGCTTCGGGAATCCACGGCCAATGTTCTATTTGAGCAGTTCCAGGGCCGTTTGCGCCACACGCTCGGGTGCGATGCGGCGCATGCAGCGGTGGTCGATGGGACAGTCCCGCAACATACAGGGGCTGCACTCGACCGGCTCGCGCACCACCCGCGCCCGCGGCGACACCGGCCCGGTGGCTTCAACGATGGTGGGACCGAAGACCGCCACCGTCGGCACGCCCGCCGCCGCAGCCGCGTGCATAGCGCCCGAGTCGTTCGTGACGAACACGCGGCACGCCGCGGCCAACTCGAGGAAGCGCTCCAGGCTGGTCTCGCCGGCCAGGTTGAGAATGGGGAGACCGGCCCGGCGCACCTGCTCGGCGATCACCTGAGCCAAGTCCCGCTCGGCCTCCGAGCCGAACAGCGCCACCGCGGCGCCCAGCCGCGAGGCCAGTTGCGCCGCCGCTTCGGCGAAGGCCTCCGGCATCCATCGCTTGGCCCGGCTGTTCTGCGCGCCGGGGCTTATCCCGATGACCGGCCTCTCGACGCCCATCTGCCGGAACAGCTCCTCGCCAGCCCGCCGCGCCTCCTCCCGGCGCTCCAGCAGGATGGCGTCCGCCTCGGGCAATTCTCCGACTATGCCCGCCCGCCGCAACAGCTCCAGGTAGTAGTACCGCTCGTGCGGCGGAATTTCCCCGGCGCGCGGCGGAGGCAGTGCGGCGGTCAACAGCCAGCCCCGGCGGTCGCGGTCGTAGCCGATACGTTGCGGAATGCGCGCCAGCCAGACTGTCAGCGCCGCCTCGAACGAGTTGGGAAGCAGAATGGCACAATCGAAACCTTGCCCGCGCAGGGCGCGCGCCGTCCGCCACGTGCGCCGCTTCTCGCACGCGATCACTTCGTCGCAGCAGCTCTCCCGGCGGTGGAGATCCGCTACCCCGGGCCGCGCCAGCACCGCCAGATGCGCCTGCGGATAGCGCGCGCGCAGCGCCCGCAGCGCCGGAAGCGACAGCACCGCGTCGCCCAGCCAGTTGGCCGCCCGCACCAGGATTTTCTTGTACTCCATCGCCGCGACAGGACTTACATCTTAGCCGATTGCGGGACCCGCGCCGGGCTCCTCCCAGCGGCGGCTGGTGTATCATGGTTCCACCGGCTAACCGGAGCATACTATGCCGACCGCTGTGATGACCCTGCTCGCCGTCTTGGCGTTCCCCGTCTGCGCCCAGGAAGAAGCCCCGCCCAAAGTGAAGTATGAATCCGAGATGAAAGAGGAAGGGTGCGGCGCGAATCTCAACCCTGAAGCGCGGAGCTTGCAGAAGCAGGGCCTCGAGTTGTTCTTCACCAAAGGCAAGACCGCGGAAGGCGTCGCCCTGCTGGAAAAGGCGGTGGCCGCGGAGCCGCGCCTGATTCCGGCTTACGTGCAGCTCGGCATGTACTATGCGCTGGCGGACAACGCTCCGAAGAAGTCGGTGACCCTGCTCCAGGCCGCGGTGGGACACTGCCCGAAGTCTCCCCGGCTGCATGTGGCGCTCGCCCAGGCCTGCGCCGCGGACAAGCAGCACCAGGAGGCCGTCAAGAACTACCACCAGGCCCGGGAACTGGGCCTGGAGCTGAGTCCATCCTTCTTCCAGGACCTCGGCAACTCCCACGCTGCGCTGAGCGAGTGGGACAAGGCCATCGAGAATTTCCAGGAGGCGCTGAAACGGGATGAGAAGAACCTCAACGCGCGGCGGAACCTCGCCATCGCCTACTACCGGAAGGGCGACAAGAAGAAGGCCGTGGAAACCGCCCAGGAAGTGGAGAAGCTCGACCCCAACGGCAAGCACGGCGCCTGGGCCCGGTTCGCGATCAGCCAGATGAAGGACGACTGAAGGCGCCCGTCCCGGTGGTTCCGCCGCCGAGAGCGACGGGAAGGAGCATCAGGATGGACGAGACGAGCGGGGACAGCTCAAGTCCTCTAGAGCCGGGGAGGCTGCCGGTCTTTCACGTCGAGGCCGGATCAATCCCGGAGGCCTACTACGAGGCCCTTAAAGCGGTCCACTTCGGCGGACACACCCTGCGAACGCAGTATGACCGCCGGACCGCCGATGGCGCGTTCATCGACCCGCCCGGCCGCGACGCCAGAGTCACCATCCGCATCCGCGACCCGTTCGCTCAGCCGCGGTTCCCGGCGCTCAGCTACTGCGAGCGCGGCAAGTACATCGCCGAGTTCCTGGGCGCCAAGGATCATCTGGTGGTGCCCTACCGGGAGCTGGTGCGCATGGTTCGCGCCGGGGAGGAGTTCGAGGCGACCCAGTGGCCCTACTGCTACCACCAGCGGCTCGCCGCCTACCCGCGATCCGACGGGACGACCATCGACCAGCTCGAACTGATTCTCGACAAACTCGCCAGGGACCCCATCACCCGGCGGGCGGTGGCCACCACCCGCGTGCCGGAAATCGATCTGTTCATGGCCGCCGACATGCCGTGCCTGGGCGAAGTCCAGCTCCGGGCCATCGAGGATGACCAGGGTCGCCTGCTGTTGAACCTGCACGCCATGTGGCGCAGCCGGGACCTCTACAAGGCCTGGGGCGATAATCTGATCGGGATCACCAATCTCCAGGCCCGCCTGGCCGCGCGCCTGGCCCAGAAGACCGGGCGCGAGGTGCTCGTCGGCCCATACAGCGAGACGAACGGATCGCTGCACATCTACGGCCAGGATTACCTGTCCAAAGGCATGGACAAGTTCTTCACGCGGTTTCCCACTTGCGAGTCGTTTCTTCAGCGGGCGCGCACGAGCGAGTACCTGTGTGAGCGGGAGATCATCCCGCAACTCGAGGATCTGCTCGGGGAATCGACCTGGAGGTTCCCCTCCGCCGCCCTGGACCTGATTCGGGGATTGATCGACGACTTCCGTTCCGGACGCTTGGTGCCTTAGGTTGGCGCCGCGGAACGACCGGAGGGTCTGGTCCTCGCCGCCCACCTTCAGCACCGCCACGAAGGCTTCCTGGGGGATGTCCACGCGGCCCACCCGCTTCATGCGCTTCTTGCCCGCCTTCTGCCTTTCGAGCAGCTTGCGCTTCCGCGTGATGTCGCCCCTGTAACAGTTGGCCAGGACCTTCTTGCTCTGATAGCATGGTCACCCGGATGGAGAGCGTTGAACTGCGGCTGAAAGCGGATGATTACAGGACGCTGGTCTTCAGCGGACATGCCGTGCAGCGCATGTTTGAGAGGGGTGTCACGGAGCGCGACGTGCGCGGAGTCATCGCCACCGGGGAGGTTATCGCCAGCTGTCCGGATGACCGTCCTTATCCGACCGGCCTGCTGCTGGGCTTCCGGGCGGCGGGACCACTGCACGTGGTGATCGCGTTGGATCGTGACGCCGGCGCCTGCCACGTGGTGACCGT
>VFZS01000151.1 GCA_016871095.1 Acidobacteriota bacterium | reverse complement strand
AAGTCGGGCACCAACGAGTACCATGGCACCGCCTTCTACGTGGGCCGCAACCCGGCGCTCAACGCCGTCTCCGACCGCACCGTGGTGCCGCGCGCCAAGAGCCGCATCGAACACGACGTCTGGGGAGGCAGCCTGGGCCAGCCCATCATCAAGAACAAGCTGTTCAACTTCTTCGCCGTGGAGGACTGGAAGACGGTGCAGCCCTGGAACTTCAGCCGCACCATGCCCACCGAGATTCAGCGCGGCGGAGATTTCTCGCGCGCCCTGACTTCCAGGGGCGCTTTGCGCGGCATCTATGATCCCTGGTCCACGGTGTTCGATCCCGCCAGGAACACCTCCAGCCGGACCCAGTTCCCCGGCAACGTGATCCCCAAGGCGCGTATGGACTCGCTGGCGGTCAAAGTCATGGAACAGGTGTGGCTGCCCAACAACCCTGGCGACGACATCTCCGGCCGCAACAACTTCCAGGTCGAGTCCAACCGCTTCTATGACTACTGGAACCTCTCCGACCGGGCCGACTGGCACATCAGCGACAAGTGGAAGGTCTACGGGCGCTACAGCCAGTTCCACACCGTGGTGTCGGAAAACAATCTCTCCGGCAACAACTCGAAGTGGTGGCCCTGGGATGGGGGCAGCTTGCGCCACGGCAGGAATATTGCTGGTGACGCGGTGTATGCCATGTCGTCGGCGACCATCCTCAACGTGCGCGGGTCGTATAACGAGGTCATCGACCAGTACGACGGCGGACCGAATGTCACCGATGTCGCGGGTCTGGCGAACCTGTGGCCCAGCAAGTGGTTTGAGCCGTACATGAAGGAGGTCCCGCAACTCATGCCGCCGCGGTTCGACATCGACCAGGGCGGCGCCTTCGCCAAGGGCAACTACTGGTTCCACCGCCCCAAGAGCTACAGCGGCCATGCGCGCGTGTCGCACTATGTCGGCTCCCACTACCTCAAGGGCGGATTCGAGATGCGCGGCACCGCCGGCCGGGCCTCTCGCCCCGACCCCATGCGCTTCTACTTCGACCGCAGCGTCACCGCCGACACCTTCATTGCGCCCAACACCGCCAACGTGGGCGACGGCTGGGCCACCTTTCTGTTGGGTGCGCCGAGCAGCAACTCCTATGCACGGTACATCCCCATGCAGAAAGCCCGCTTCCGGGCCTGGGCCGGGTACGTGCAAGACGACTTCAAGCTGAGCAGGCGGATCACCCTGAACCTGGGCTTGCGGTGGGAGTACGAGACGGCCCCGTTTGACCCCGAGAACCGCGTCTCGCGGTATCTGGACCTGAAAGACCCGGTGCCCGAGATGAAGGCCACCCCTCCGCAGATCCCCTCCGACGTTGCCGCCATGATGAAGGTCCCCTACCAGTTCACCGGGGCCTGGTACTTCGCCGATTCGGGTGACCGGCAGATGTGGAACAGCCCCAAGGCGGTCTTGCTGCCGCGCGTGGGCTTCGCCCTGCGCCTGAACGACAAGACCGCCTTCCGGGCCGGGTACGCCCGTTTCGTGGTGCCGGCCATCTACATGACCGTGGGCAGTGTGGGAGACACCAGCCTGGGCAGTTTGTACATGCCCGGCTTCAACGCCGACACTTACACCCTGCCGCTGCTGGAGGGCATTCCGCAGTCCAGGTTCGCGGATCCATTCCCCGCCTCCAATCCGCTGATCATGCCCGTCGGCAAGGGTTACGGCCGCTACACCGGCATGGGCGGCGACCTGCGCTGGGCCTACCAGGACGTCAAGCCGTACGCTAACGAACGGCTGAACGTGACCATTCAGCGTGAACTCGTAAACCAGATCGTGGTGGATGCGACCTACTTCATGAATTTCGGAGTCAATGCCACTTATAACAAGCTGCTCAATTTGTCAGACCCGGCATTGAGTTACACTTACAAAGCGGAGCTTAGCAGGAGCATCAGGAATCCTTTCTATCAATATCTGACGCCGGTGAAGTTCCCGGGGCAGTTGCGCAACCAGGCGAATGTGAGCAAGGGCAGCCTGCTTAGGCCCTACCCGCACTACGGCACGCTCACTCAGCAGATCACACCCGGCCCGCGGAACCGCTATCAGGCGATTCAGCTCCGCGCGCAGCGCCCCTTCTCCAAGGGCTACAACCTGCTGGTGGCCTACAACTACAACAAGGAGCGCAACGAGACGTTCTTCAACGCCGACGACGAGTATGCGGGCCGCTTCTTCTGGATGCCCACCAGCACCGCGCGGCACCGGCTTTCCATTGCCGCGGTGGCGGAGTTGCCCTTCGGCAAGGGCCGCGCGTGGCTGAACGGCCTGCATCCCGCGGCTGAGGCGGTGGTCGGCGGCTGGCAGCTCAGTTCGCTGGTAAGCTGGCAGTCCGGCGATCTGCTCACCTTCGGCCAGATGGAGGTCAGTGGCGATCCCAAGATCGACAACCCCACACCCCAGCGCTGGTTCAAGACGGAGGTCTTCGCGCGGGCCATCGCTTACACGCCCCGCACTAACCCGCGGTTCTACGACGGCCTGAGAGGTCCCGGGGTTTTCGGCTGGGACGGGACCGTCTCGAAGTTCTTCCCCGTCAGGGAACGTCTCCGGCTGGAGCTGCGCGCCGAGATGTACAACGTGGTAAACAACCTGACCCGGAGCAACCCCAGCACCAGCGTAACCGACGCGCTCTTCGGCAAGACGCTGAAGCCCCGCGAGTACTTCTACGGGCGGCAGCTTCAGTACAGTCTCAAGCTGCACTTCTAAGCGGGGGTGCGCGGACGGGCCCGCCTGAGGGGCCGGCCCGCCCTAATCCAGCGTCGCCAGGGCGTGCTCGACGACGCGCGCCACGTAGCCGCTGTCCTTGACATCCAGGACGGCGCGCAGGGCGGCCTGGGCGGGACGGGCCTTGGGTCCCAGCTCGTCCAGGGCGATGGCGGCGTGCAGGCGCACCCACTCGTTGTCGTGGCGCAGTTCACGGCCGAGGAGCGCCACCGCGTTCGCGTCGTCCAGATGAGCGGCGGCGGCGCGGGCCGCGGCAATGCGCACCACAGGGGACGGATCTTTCAGCGCGTTCAGGACCCGCTCCTTCGCCGCCTGGGCACTCTCGGCTGATTTGGTGAGGCCGCGCACGGCCCAGTAGCGGAAGGCCGGATCCGGGTCCGCCAGCGAGCGCTGGATGAGGGCGGGATTAACGTCGCGGTTAACGGCATCCGCCAGGGCGCGCAGCCGCCGCAGGTAGCCCTCGGAATCGGGCTGGCGCAGGATGGCGTAGCGGGTCCCGAACTGCTTCTCGCGGTCGGCCACTTCGGGCTCGGGGATCAGTCCCACATCCCGGGTCTCGAGCGCCCAGCGCTCGTGCGCGGCGCGCAGCCGCTGGAGCACGGCCTGGTGCTGCGGCGAGACAGCCAGGTTGTTGATCTCGTGGGGGTCCTTCTCGACGTCGTAAAGCTCCTCGACGGGCTTCTGGGCGGCCATGTAGAGGCCCGCGCCGGCGGGCAGATCGCCCTCGGCCTTGAGACG
Source organism: Acidobacteriota bacterium (assembly GCA_016871095.1). GTDB lineage: Bacteria > Acidobacteriota > Terriglobia > Bryobacterales > Bryobacteraceae > VFZS01. The sequence goes on along the minus strand of VFZS01000151.1, from coordinate 6,402 downwards.
GCGCAGCTCCTTCATGATGAAGCCCTGCTCCATGTAGCTGGTGTGCTGGGCGTAGGGCTTGTCGGGGTCGTAGTTGCGCAGGTAGCGGTAGCGCCGGTCGCGCACCATGCGGACGCCGTCGTAGCGCTCGTCCATGCGGTCGCGCGCGCCGTAGATGTACTGGCGGAGAGGCGTCAGGTTGGGACCAAGGAAGGCGCGGCCTTGCATGTGCTTGGGGATGGAGACGCCGGCCAGGTTGAGCATGGTGGGGGCCAGGTCGATGAAGCTGATCAACTGGGAATCCGTGCTGCCGGGCCGGCCTTGCCCCGCGGCGCGGAACTTCGCGGGCATGCGCGCCACCAGCGGAACGTGCGTGCTGGACTCGTACAGCCAGCGCTTGGCGCGCGGCAGGCCCACGCCGTGGTCGCCCCAGAAGAAGATGATGGTGTCCTCGAGCAGACCCGCCTCTTCGATCTCCTTGAGGCGGTCGCCCACCTGGTAGTCCATGGCGGTGATGACTTCGTAGTAGTTGGCCCAATCGCGGCGTGCCACCGGGGTGTCCGGGTAGTAGGGCGGGAGCTTCAGCGCGTTGGGGTCGCGGCGCTGGCGGGGAGTGAGGCGGGCGATGACCTTGTCATAGTCGGCTCCGCGCAGGCGCACCTGGCTCTCATGCGTGGTGGTGAAGTTGAACACGGCGAAGAACGGCTGGTTGGGAGCGCGGTTCTTCCAGTGTGCCCGGTTGCTGCTTTCGTCCCAGGCGGACTTGGGCGGGTCGAAGTTGTAATCGGTCTTGACGTTGTTGGTGCAGTAGTAGCCGGCCTGGCGCAGGTACTCGGGGAAGCACTTGACGAAATCGGGCAGGGTGACGCGGCAGCGCATGTACTGGGAGCCCAGCGTGGTGGGGTACATGCCGGTTATGATGCCGGAGCGGCTGGGGGCACACACCCCGGCCACGGTGTGGGCGTGGGTGTAGCGGACGCCCTCGGCGGCCAGGCGGTCAACGTTGGGAGTGATGGCGTTCGGATCGCCGTAGCAGCCGATCTCAATGCCGGTGTCCTCGCAGGACACCCACAGAATATTGGGGCGGGCAGCGGCCGCGCGGCCGAGCGCGAGGGCCGCGGCGCCCTGTCCGAGCAAAGTGCGACGAGAGAAGTGAGACAAGATTCTACTCCAGGCGCCAGCAGCGCCAAGGAAAGCTATTGTACCTGCTGGAGCAGGCGGACGCCGACAACCCAAGGCTCGTAGTTGCGGCCGAAATGCAGCGTGACCGCGTAGTGGGGATCGAATGGCCCCGGCGGTGATGAACTCAGGCCGGCCAGCGTGCGATTGAGCGGCAGCGGCACGTGAATCTGCGGGATGGCGTCCTGGAGGATGACGCCCCGCACTTGGTGCGAACCCTTGCGCCGGGACAGGTTGACCATCGCGCGCATGATGATGTGGCGGCCACGGTCGGGATAGCGCCGGCGCAGCGCGGCCGGGTCACGTCCGGCGTCCACGGCAACCAGGCGGGAGCGGGCCTCGTACTCCAGGACCACGAAAGCTTCCTTGGGCAGGCTGTCACGAGAGGGTTGCCCGGGATCGAAGCCCAGCTCGCGCAGCTTGGCTTCATCAAACCAGCCCGGGGGGGCGTCCGGGGGCCACAACCGGGGGCCTTCCCACTCCAGATCCAGAGCCACGCCGGAGTTCTCCTCGCCCAGGCGCTCCAGCCGCAGCTCGCGCTCGGTCAGCTCGAGCGTGGAATCTGGTTGGCCCGCGCGGTTGCGCGCCACGCCCACCAGGACCCAGGCATCCGCAGCCAAAACCAGGACCGCCGGCACGAGCACTCCCCTGAGGTTCATGCCAAGTGCTCCAGGAGCCGCCCCCGCAGCCGTTTGAAGATGACCAGCAGGGCCACTGAAATCAGCCCGATGACCAGGAAGAACAGATACTTGGGCATCCAGTCCCACCACCAGTCCACGAAGCGCGCGTAGAGGAACAGAATGAAGAAGCCCGCCGCGGTGTTGGCCACGTCCGCGCGGCGGCGCCGTATGCCGAGCCACACGGTGAAAGCGGCGCCGGCCAATCCCGCCACCTGATAGAACACCTCGGCGTGCTTCGGCTCGACGGGCAGGTAACTGGTCTTGGAGGAGATAGAGAGCACAAACACCGAAAGGAATACCGTCACCAGTCCGAGCAGGTGGTAGACCGGGGGGAAGTCCGGGTGGCTATGTCGCGGCGTCAGCCAGGCGGCCCCGATGAGGAGCAGTCCGGGAACGATGAGGTTCTCCTCGTTGCCTACGAAGGCGAACCAGTGTACGTCGCCCAGGCCGGCCAAGAGCGCCGCCCCGTAAACGAGCGCGCAGACCAGCCCGGCGAGCAGCAGCAAGCGCAAGCGGTAGCGGTATGCCAGCAGCAGCGCGAACAACGCCCAGGCCAGAAATGCGCCGGGCGAGGGCGTCAGGTTGAAGATCACCGCCAGCACGCTCAGGTTTACGATGAACGCGGCAAAGGCCGCCAGACAGAGAAGGCCGGTGAAGTACAGCGTCCGCTCCCGCCGGGAGGCGAAATGGGCGGCCATCAGGCAGGCGAGGGGCATGGCCACCAGGAGGGCGACCTGTGCGGCGGTGGGGAGCAGCCCCCAGTAGCGATAGAAGAAGAAGTAGACGGCCGCGCACAGGGCCAGTCCGCCGATGGTCGAGGCGACGCGCATGCCCCAGGAAACCTGGCGCTGCCGCTCGGTGGTGTCAATGTCGAACCGCCGCGCCAGGCCGGCCAGCGTTTCCTCCAGGTGCGTTTCCAGTTGGGCGCGCTGCTCGGGGGTGAGGGTGATCGCGCCTTCGCCTTCCAGGGCAGCGAGCTCCTGGCGGAACGCTCGAATGCGGTCGGCGCGGCGCTGCGCTTCGCGCTGGCTCGAAATGTCCCCCATATCCGGCTCGGCTCATTTTAGTACGATCCAGGTATGCGAGTCACGCCTGTACTGCTGATGCTTGTTATGGCCACGGGGCTGCTCTGTCTGGCGCAGCCGCAGCGTCCCGACGTCAACTATGACGAGTCCAAGGTCCGCCCGTACACCCTGCCCGACCCCCTGGTGATGACCGATGGCACGCGGGTCACGGACGCCCGCGCCTGGAACCAGCGCCGCCGGCCCGAGATCCTCAGGCTGTTCGAGGAGCACGTCTACGGGCGCACGCCGAGCGTGCGGCTGAAGGTGCGCCACGAGGTGATCTCGATGGATGCCAAGGGGCTGGGCGGGAAGGCCGTCCGCAAGGAGGTCACGCTCCACTTCACGGAAAAGAAGGACGGTCCCAAGATGGACCTGATCATCTTCCTGCCCGCTGGAGCGAAGCAGCCCGTGCCGGTGTTTATCGGGCTGAATTTCAACGGCAACCACGCCGTGCATCCAGACCCTGCCATCAAGCTCTCGACCCAGTGGATGCGCCCCAGCCCGGCCGGCGGCGTGGTGGACAACCGGGCCACCGAGAAATCGCGCGGCGCGGCGGCTAGCCGGTGGCCGATCGAGAAAGTCCTGGCGCGCGGCTACGGGATGGCTACGGCCTACTACGGCGACCTGGACCCCGACTTCGACGACGGCTTCCAGAACGGCGTCCATCCGCTTTTCTACAAGCCGGGGCAGACGCAGCCGGCGGCGGACGAGTGGGGCGCCATCGGGGCCTGGGCCTGGGGCTTGAGCCGGGCGCTCGACTACCTGGAGAAAGACAAGGCTGTGGACGGCCGCCGCGTGGCGGTGATGGGGCACTCGCGCCTGGGCAAGACCGCGCTGTGGGCCGGCGCGCAGGACACGCGCTTCGCCCTGGTCATCTCTAACAACTCCGGCTGTGGCGGCGCGGCCCTGAGCCGGCGCTGGTTCGGCGAGACCGTCGCGCGCATCAACACCTCATTCCCGCACTGGTTCTGCGCCAACTTCAGCAAGTACAACGACCGCGAGGGCGAGCTGCCGGTGGACCAGCACATGCTCATCGCGCTGGTGGCGCCGCGCCCCGTCTACGTGGCCAGCGCGGCCGAGGACCTGTGGGCCGACCCGCGGGGCGAGTTCCTCAGCGCGAAACACGCCGCGCCGGTCTACCGTCTGTTGGGCACGGACGGCCTGGGTGCGGAGGAGATGCCAGGCATTCACCAGCCGGTTATGACGCGCATCGGCTACCACCTCCGCGCGGGCAAGCACGACGTGACCGATTACGACTGGGAGCGCTGGATGGACTTCGCCGACAGGCACCTCCGTTCCCCGCGATAGACGGGCTGTGAAGGGGACGCCGTCGGCCCAATAGCGCCCTTCAGAACGTGTAGCGGAGGGACATCTGCATCCAGCGGGGGCTGTTGCGCTTTATAGTCCGGCGCCGCAATCTCAGGACGCCGCCAGTTCGGGCATGACAGCCGAAAGCTTCACCCCACACCTTTTCCGGATAACCGGGTAGTTCCGGCCGCGGAACTGGACCTTTGACTTGCCGAGCAGCTTTACCTCGGAAGGGTGCCCGACAGCCTGCGAAAGCAGCAGCGGGTAGAAGGACGCGACGTTCCGGCCCTGGGTCATCGTTTCCGTCACCCTGGCTCCGGCTGCGAGCTGTCGCACGGCATGTCTGGCATCGACGCCGCCGGCCTTCATCTCCACCGCGACCGCCAGGATCTCGGGGGTAGCGGGAAACACAAAGTAGTCGCAGATCTCACCCCGATGACCGGTGAGCGCAGCGTATCTGTCAGCGTCGATCACGGTAGGGCGGCGATTCAAGGAGTCCAAGCTGAGTACGCACCCCCGCTTGGAGCACGAATCCGCAACAGCAGCCTGGAACCTGGACCTGAGCTCCCCGTGGAAGTCCACTATCGTCCTGCCGTGACTCGCTCGAGCGCAGCGGTCTCATCATACAGCTCTTCGATGATCCTCGAAAACTCATCCCCCGGTATCCCGTCTTCTTCCGTTACCGAAAGCTCGTGGACAACGCTGCCGGTGCCGTCATCCTCGAAGCGCAGGAGGTAGGCGCCTACGTCCTCGACCGACAAGTACTCGTCCTCATCGTAGCCCCGCTCCTTCCTGATCTCGGGCGACCGGGCGAAGCGAACGAAATTGCTGACCTGCTCCAAGAAGTACTCGCTGTGCGTGGTGATCAGGACTCTGACCCCCTGCCGGATCAGTCGGACAATGGCTCGAGCGAGAATCCGCTGATTGTCGGGGTGCAGGTGCGCCTCCGGCTCCTCAATAACGAGGAAATCGTTCTTGGCAAGGACGTACTTCAGGAAAAGGACGATCGGCGCGAGCTCCGACACCATGGAAGAGGCTCGATGGAGCGGGAAGTTGTGCTCGTGCTGGCGGTAGTAGATCTCCGGATACTCAAACCCGCCTTCTCCGGGCCGCATCAACACTTGGCCCTTGCAGACCTTCGATTCAATGAACTCCGCCACAGAGGCCAGGGGCGCCGGTCGGCGTCGCCTCTCTAGCCGCAGCAAGTTACCAATGAAGTCGGCCACAACTCCGGACAGCTTGGGCACCTCGATGCGTTCAATACCAACCAGAGAGGCTTGGGCAACCAAAGCACTGGCGAGAAGCCGATGTGCCTGAAGGATCCCGGATCTGGCCGCCGGGAAGTAGTATGCGGAAGAGAATAGGAACGGGAACAGTCGTCCGAGCGCGGATCCGTACACAGCGGCAGCGGCTTCACCGGGGAGCCCCCGCAGTTCGCGAAAGTCGAATTCTTGCCCGGACAAGTCCCAGCCAGTCAGACTCACCTCAATGTCGCGTCCGGCGACAGAGAGCGTGAGGTCCAACGGCGGGTGTGCCTGGTGAAGCGAGAGGCCGAAAGTTCCCCCGTCCGTCCTTCTCGGCAGTTCACTTATCTCACTGGCAAAGCAGCGCTTGAGTTCCCGGCTCAAGGCTGAAGCGGCACTGTGGGCGAACCGATCGATGGCCTTCTTGAGGGTTTCCCGGGTCCTGTCGTCAAAGTCCTCGTAGCGCACGTGAGTCGTGCGCTTAGCGAGTTCGGTTAGAACCGCCTCGAGGTCCTCGGGCCAAGCGATGCCGGGTACCCTCCGCCCGATCCTCCACAACAAGCGGGGCAACTCGGGAACGTCAATTCCCGGTCGGGTGAAGGGTCCCGTCAGCGCATAGGCCAGCAGGGCCAGGTACGACTTGCCTACGTTGTTCGGGCCAATCAGCAGGGTCAGCGGCCGCAAGGCGATGGTGCCACTCTTGATCGGCCCAAAATCCCGGACCGTTAGCTCCAACATGAGGCACCTCCCAACTCGTCAACCGCCAGTGTAGCCATCCTGCCCCCCCGGTGGCAAGCGCGCTGAAGGAGCCGGGCTGAAGCTGCCCCGACAGCTTAGAATGTGCAGCGCTGGGACATTGGCATCCCGCCGGCAGGCCCCTGACACGTCACGCCCGCGCGGCTTCGGTATCGGGGATGCCGCCGAGGTCGCGCGTCTCCTTCAGCCACT
>VFZS01000150.1 GCA_016871095.1 Acidobacteriota bacterium | reverse complement strand
ACCTCATCGGCGAAGCTCAGCAGAAACCGCCCCGCGCTCTGCCGGTAGTGGGCGATCGAGCGGAGGACCTTCTCCTCGAGCTTGGCCCCCAGGCGCGGCAACTCGCGCAGCTTCTGGTCCCGGCACACACGCTCCAGGTCGTCGATGGTGCTCACCCGGTAGTGTTCCCACAGCCGCGCGATGGTCTTAGGCCCCAGGCCCTGGATCTTGAGCAGCTCGAGCGCCGTGGGCGGATACTTGGCCAGCAGCAGGTCGCGCCGCTCGAAGGAGCCGCGTTGGCGAATCTCCTCCAGCACCGCGGCCAGCCCCTTGCCGATCCCCGCGAGGTCGGTCACCTTGCGGTCGGGGTCAGCCAGTATCTCCCAAACCGGCTCAGGGTGGCTTTCTATGATGCCGGAGGCGTTGCGGTAGCTGCGAATGCGGAAGGGGTCCTCGGCGGCGATTTCCATCAGGTCGGCGGTCTCGGCCAGCAGCCGTGCGATGTCGCGGTTCTCCATGCGGCCCCGTCCTTCCATTGTCGGATGAAAGGCTGGCCGGGCGCGCGCCCCTCCCGGGTCCATTTTTTTTCGCCAGACCGCCAAAACCGTGATATTGTATTGTGACCGTCCGCCGCCTGGCGGGACGAGACACTTAGATCGGGGCCCCAGTATGGCTAAGACAATGACACTGCGGTTGGCTGAGGTCACGGTGGAGAGGTTGAGACTGGCCCTCGAGCACAAGGAGCAAGAGCTGCGGGAGCGGCTGTCGGCTGAGCGCGCCGCCGAGGTGGTGCAGCGGCCCGAGGAGCCTTTGGATTTCGGAGATTGGTGCCAGAAGAGCCACGACGAGTGGCTGTTCGTTAATCAGAACCGGCTTGAGATGGCCCTGCTCAGGGACATCCAGGATGCCCGGCGGCGGCTGGAGGAAGGCGGCTTCGGCCTGTGCGGGGAGTGCGAGCAGCCTATCTCCGCCAGGCGGCTGGAAGCGGTGCCCTGGGCACGCTACTGCGCCTCCTGCCAGGAGCGCTTCGTGGAACGGCCCCGCGGCGGTTGACTGTGCGGGGCGGCGGGCTGGCGATTTGCTACAATGGGAACCTTCCTGGTTTACAGGAATCGCCATGGATAAGCCGGCGCAGAACATACAGGAAGCCTTCCTCAACCACGCCCGCAAAGAGAGGGTCTTTCTGACCATCTACCTGATGAGCGGAGTCAAGCTCACCGGCCGCATCAGAAGTTTCGACAAGTACTCCGTGATCCTGGAATCCAACAACCAGGAGCAACTGATCTTCAAGCACGCCATCTCCACGGTGGTGGTTGCCAAGCCTTTCCCCAGCCACAGCGCGCCTCCTCCGGCGCACCAGGCGCCGGTCTCCGCGGGCGCCGCGGAGGGCGGCGAGAGCTAGCCCCCTCGGTCGGGCACGTGGCACGGGAACGGGCCATTCTGGTAGGTCTTGAGCGGAAGGGGCCGCGCGCCTCGACGGCCCCGGAAACCGGATTTGCCGCCGAGGAATCCCTCGAAGAGCTGGCCGCCCTGGCCGACAGCGCCGGCGCCGAGGTGCTCGAACATCTGCTTCAGGCCCGCGAGAGGCCCGAGGCCGCCACCCTGATCGGAAGCGGCAAAGCCGGCGAGGTGGCCGCGCTGGCCGAGGCTGCCGAAGCCGACCTGGTCATCTTCGATCACGACCTCACGCCCACGCAGCTCCGCAATCTCGAGCGGCTGTTTCAGCGCAAGGTAGTGGACCGCACCCAGTTGATCCTGGACATTTTCGCCCGGCGGGCGCGCACCCGCGAGGGCCAACTGCAAGTCGAGTTGGCGCAGTTGAACTACCTGCTGCCGCGCCTGGCCGGCCGCGGCATCGAGATGTCCCGGCTGGGTGGCGGCATCGGGACCCGCGGACCCGGCGAGACCCAGTTGGAGACCGACCGGCGGCGGCTATACCGGCGCATCCGGAAGCTGGAGGCGGATCTCGAGGCGGTGCGCTCCAGCCGGGGCGTGCAGCGGCGCCAGCGGCAGGCCGTGCCCTTGGCCACCGCCGCCCTGGTGGGTTACACCAACGCCGGCAAGTCCACTTTGTTCAATCGCCTGAGCGGGGCGGGAGTGCTGGCCGACGATCGCCTGTTCGCCACCCTGGATCCCACCGTCCGCGCCCTCACATTGCCCTCCCGCCGCCGCGTCCTCATCAGCGACACGGTCGGCTTCATCCGCAATTTGCCCGTCACGCTGGTGGAGGCCTTTCGCGCCACACTCGAGGAAGTCCGCGAAGCCGCCCTGTTGCTGCACGTGGTGGACGTCTCCTCCCCCCACGCGGCTCACCAGATCGCCCACGTCCACAAGGTGCTGGCCGAAATCGGCGCGGGAGCCACTCCCCAGGTGCTGGCGCTCAATAAAATGGACCGGCGCGAAGCGGCGGCGGTGGACCTGGAAGCCCTCTGCCAGCGCCTGCTCTCCGGGCCTGCCGCGAACGCGCGCGCGACGGCGCTTTCCGCGCGCACCGGCGAAGGCGTGGATCGCCTCCTCGAGTTGATCGACCGAGTCCTCCCGCTGGATCCGGTCGGCGCCGCCACCTTCCAGTTTCCGTTCCGGGACGGCGCCGAGATCCACCTGCTGTACGAACACGGGGTGGTGAGGGCGCGCCGCTACGAAGACGAATTCTGCATCATCGAGGCCCAGGTGCCGGAATCCCTCAAGCGGCGGCTGGAGCGATACGTCCGGTAGGGCGGCCGCGGCCCGGCGGAGCGGCTGGCATGTGGCCGGGGCCTCAGCCTGCCGCCCGTCCGCCGCGCGCGCTATCATACGCTGCATGGCGCATCCTCACGTGGTTAGCAGCCGCCCAGTGGTTCTGGCGGGCCTCCTGGCGGCCTCGCTCGCCCCCGCGCAGGTCACCATCAAGTACATTCGCGAGCACTATGCCAAGCACGAATACCGCATCGCGATGCGGGACGGGCAGAAGCTATTCACCTCGGTCTACGTGCCCAAGAACCAGTCCAGGAAGTATCCCATCCTGCTCCTGCGCACGCCCTACTGCGTGCCGCCCTACGGGGCGGATCTCTACCGCGCCCGCTTCGGCGGCTCCGACAAGCTGGCCGAGGAAGGCTACATCTTCGCCTACCAGGACGTGCGCGGGCGCTGCATGTCGGAGGGCGACTTTGTGGACATCCGCCCGCACAAGCCCGTCAAGAGCGGCCCCCAGGACATCGACGAGAGCACCGACACCTTCGACACCATCGACTGGCTGGTGAAGAATGTTCCCGCCAACAACGGGCGCGTGGGCATCTGGGGCATTTCCTATCCCGGCTTCTACGCCGCGGCGGGCATCATCGACGCCCACCCCGCCCTCAAGTGCGCCTCTCCGCAAGCTCCCATAGGCGACACTTACATGGGCGACGACTCCTTCCACAACGGCGCCTTCATGCTGGGAGCGATCTTCCGGTTCTTCTCCTTCTTCGCCCCGCGCAAGGGCGGCCCCGCGCCGCCGGTCATGCCCGGTTCATTCGAGGTGGGCGGGCCGGACGCTTATGACTTCTTCCTGCGCCTCGGGCCGCTCTCCAACGCCGAGGAACGCCACTTCAAGCGCCAGAATCCCCACTTCACCGCGCACCTCGAACACACTGCTTACGACGAACACTGGCGCAGCCGCGCCATCGTGCATCACCTCAACCGCATCAAGCCGGCGGTGATGACGGTAGGCGGCTGGTTTGATGCCGAGGACCTGGCCGGGCCGCTCGGCGTCTATCGCAAGATCGAGCAGTCCAGCCCCGGCGCGGTCAACTTCCTGGTCATGGGTCCGTGGACTCACGGCGGCTGGGGACGCAGTGAGGGCGAGCGCGTGGGCAACGTCCAGTTCGGCGCCAAGACTTCCGTCTTCTACCGCGACCTGGTCGAGAAGCCCTTCTTCGACTACTTCCTCAAGGACCAGGGCGAGGGTAAGTTCGCCGAGGCCTACGTCTTCGAGACCGGCGCCAACGCCTGGCATCAGCTTGGCGCCTGGCCTCCGCGGAACTTCGCCGCGAAGACGCTCTACTTCGCGGAAGGCGGCAAGCTTTCCATGACCGCGCCCTCCGCTGACGGCTTTGACGAGTACGTCAGCGATCCGGCGAAACCGGTCCCCTACCTCAATCGCCCCGGCGGCCCCATGAACGGCGACTACATGACGGAAGACCAGCGGTTCGCCGCCGCCCGCCCCGACGTGCTGGTGTATCAGACCGACCCGCTCGAGGCGGACTTCACCATCGCCGGCCCTGTCACCGCCGCGTTGCACGTCTCCACCAGCGGCACCGACTCGGATTTCGTGGTCAAGCTCATCGATGTGTATCCCAGCGGATACACACAGCCTCCCGGCCAGACCTATCCCCTGGGCAGCTATCAGCAGCTCGTCCGCGGCGAGCCTTTTCGCGGCAAGTTCCGCAACAGCTTCTCCAAGCCCGAACCCTTCAAGCCCGGCAAGCTGGCCAAAGTCCAGTTTGACTTGCCGGATGTCTATCACACCTTCCGCCGCGGCCATCGCGTAATGGTGCAGATCCAGAGTTCCTGGTTCCCCTTGACCGACCGCAATCCGCAGAAGTTCCTGGACATCCCCAAGGCCACGGCCGCGGATTTCCAGAAGGCCACGCAGCGGGTCTATCGCCGGCGCGCCGCGGCGTCCTCGATCACCGTCCTGGCGCGTCCGTGACGGCTCGCAGTCCCGTGCCTTCCGCGCTCAAGATCGCGCACATCGACACCGGCCGTCAGTGGCGCGGCGGGCAGGAGCAGTTGTGGCTGCTGTTGCGGGGATTGCGGCAACGCGGCCACCAGCAGTGGGTGGCGTGCCCGGAGGGCAGTCCTCTGGCGGCCCGCGCCGCGCGGCAGGGTCTCCCCGTGTTACCGCTGCCGGGCGGGGCCGGGTTCGATCCGCGCGGGCTGCTGCGTCTGCGACGCCAACTGCGGGAGACCTCCTGCGACATCGTCCATGCCCACGACGGGCATGCGCAGAGCATCTCCTGGCTGGCTTCGGCCGGATTGCCGGTGCATCGCGTGGCCAGCCGCCTGGTGGCGTTCCCTCCGCGCCACCCCGCCATCCACCGCTTCAAGTACACGCGTACCTGTCACGGGGTGATCGCGGCCTCCGAGAGCGTGCGGGCGGTGCTGGCAGGCGTCGGCGTGCCGGCTGAAAGGGTGGAAGTGATCACCGCCGGCGTGGACCTGCCGCCGCATCTGCCTGACCTCGAGACGCGCGCCCGCGTGCGCGCTGAGTGGGGCGCCGCGGAGACGGACTTCGTGGCCGGTCACGCCGGGGGCTTCACCTCGGAGAAGGGACAGGACCTGGCGCTGGACGCGCTCCTGGCTCTCTCTGTGCGGCTGCCTCGGCTCCGCTTGGTCCTGGCGGGCGAGGGTCCGCTTAGCGAGTCGCCCGCCTTCGTCGAGAAGTTGCGCCGTGCAGGGGACCGCGCCCGATTGCTGGGGTACGTCGAAGACCTTCCGGCTTTTCTGGTGGGGCTGGACCTCTTTCTGATGCCGTCGCGGTCGGAGGGTTGGGGTCTCGCGGCGCTCCACGCCATGGCCCACGGGCTGGCCGTGGTGGCGAGCCGCGTGGGCGGCCTGGCGGAGATCGTCGAGGACGGCGTCACCGGATGGCTGGTCGAGCCCAACTCAGCCGCGGCGCTGGCGGATGCGGTCGCCGCCGCGGCGGCGGATCCGCAAAGGCTGCGGCGCTTTGGCGGCAACGCCCGCGAGCGAGCCCGCGGCTTCGCCCCGGAGCGCACCGTGGCTTGCACGGAAGCCTTCTACCTCCGCCTGCTGGCCGGCCCATGACGGGCCGGGCGAGGCCGCTCACCCCGGGTACTGGCCCGTTATGTAGCTGCTGAGGTGGTGGATGGTGCTGGCCTGCGCGGTGATCAGGGCCCCCACCAGGTCGCCGATGGTCACCACCCCCGCCAGCCGCCCCTCATCCAGCACCGGCAGGTGCCGGACGCGGTGCTGTGTCATCATCTCCAGGCACTCCTCCACGCTGTGCTCCGGCGTGACGCTGATCACCGGGGCCGACATGATGTCCCGCACCCGGGTCTCGCGCGAGGACTTGCCCTTGAGGATCACCTTGCGCGCGTAATCGCGTTCCGAGATCACTCCCAGCAGGCGCTCCGCCTCGACCACCAGCAGCGCGCCCACCCCCTTCTCTGCCATCCGCGTGATGGCTTCGTAGACAGTGGCCTCCGGCGCCACCGACCACACCGTGTTGCCCTTGCGCTGCAAGATCGAGCGCACCGTGTCAACCATGGCCAGCAGCCGCTGCGAGGTGGCCGCCAGGGCCTCTCTGGTCAGTTCCAAGGGTTCACCTCCCGGGCCCTGGCGCACCCTCGGGCCGCCCGGCCCCATGCCGCCGGCCGGCGCGCCCGGCTCGCCGCCGCGGTCGCTACGGCGTGAAGCGCGCGTTCTGCGCCGTGATCCCAGATTCGCGGCTCCACCAGCGGCGGCCGAACTCGTCCCCCGGCGTAACTATTGTACTCGCTGGCGGGAATGAACGGCTCTTGCCACAGCGCCCAACCCTGGTGCGCGTCTTCCGGCCGGCGCGCCAGATGCGCTAATACCCGCCCGGCCGGCGGCCGATATGACGGGCAAGGAGCACACATTGCCGGCTGTGCAGGACACCAGCAGTCCCCTGAACACTTCCGCGCTGGTCAAGATTCCGGCCTTCCCGCCCATCGCCCTTCGGCTGCTGCACCTGTTGTCCAACGACAGCGTGGCCATCAGCGAGATCATCGAGCCGCTCCGCGCCGATCCGGCCTTCTCCGCCGAGATCCTGCGCCGCGCCAATTCCTCCCTGTTCGGCTTCAGCTCCCAGATCAGCAGCCTCCAGCACGCGCTGGTGGTCCTGGGGTTACGGCGCGTGCGGGCGCTCAGCATGACGGTGGCCACGGGTATCTACCTCAAGCAGGCCCTCCAGATCGAGGAGCTGCGCCGGTGTTGGCGTCACACGCTGGCCGGCGCGCTGCTGACCGAGGAAGTGGCCCGCGCTTGCCTGATGCACGTGGATCTGGCCTACACCGCGGGGCTGCTTCACGACGTGGGCCGGTTAGGCTTGCTCGTCGCACACCCGGAGGAGTACACACTCTTCATTAGAAACGCCGGCGTCAAGGCCTCAGGCCCTGAAGCATTTGACCTGCTCGACTTCGAAAAGGAGACGTTCGGCATCGACCACTGCGAAGCGGGCAACTGGCTGGCCGGCCAGTGGGCGCTCCCGCAGGAGTTTGCCGTCGTGACCGGACGGCACCACGACCCGCCCCACGGCCGCGAGACCGACTTGCTGGCCCTGGTCTACCTGGGCTGCCAACTGGCCAACACGCTCGGCTTCCACGTCGTGGATACGGGACGGTTTCTGAGCTTCGAAGAGATCCGCGCCAAGCTGCCGGAGTCCGCCCGGCACCGTCTCCTGGCTGATCCGGACGCTCTGCGCGAGCTGGTGGACAGCCGCATCCAATCGCTCGACATCGCGGAGATGAAAGCGCCCGCGCCCGCCGCGGAGGAACCGCCGCCGGAACCGGTGAAGGTGAGCCTGCCGGAGCCCGCCGGCGAGGAGCCAGGGGCGGTCGAGGAAGCCGCGGTTGAAACGGTGGAAACCGGGCTGCGCGTGCCGCGCCGCTCCACCCTGCGTCGCGACCTGCTGGCCGCCCTGATCACCTGCCTGGTGGGAGGAACGGCGTTCTTCTTCCTGCTGCGCGCGCTCTCCGAGTAGCCGCCGCTGGCGCCGGCCGGAAAGCCGCTAGTCCGCTGTCTCGGTGCGCTCCAGTGGCCGCTCCTCCAGCAGCAGCCGCCGCAGGCTGCGCAAATCGTTCAGGATACGCCGGCTGGCGGCCAGGCAGGTGGCCAGTTTGCCGAGGTGGTAGGCAACGAGTTGGAGGGCCTGCTTGCGACGCTCCAGCTCCGGGCCGGCCGCTTCGGCGGTCTGCGTCTCGACTTCGCCGCGAGCATCCTCGACCGCCTCTGCCAGCAGCTCCACGAACTGCTGGGCGCTCTCGATGCTGTCGAACGGGTTCGCCGCCTCTTCCTCCAACCGTGCCTCCCGCGACCCCAGCCCACCTCTCGGCCGGAAGCCGCAGCGTGGGCTGCCGCGACCTCCCCACCCTCACTACTATCGGTTGAGGTTGAAGGTCACGTCAACCTGGGTGATGACGTCAACGGGCTGGCCGTTGAGCAGGGTGGGGCGATAGACCCACTGGCGGACGGCATCCACGGCGGCCTGACGCAGCAGGGGCGGCCCGCTGAGGGCTTGGACCCTGACGATCCTCCCATCCCGGCCGACCGTGGCCTCCACCCGGACGACTCCAGAGACGCGGGCCTGGCGCGCCAGGGGCGGATAGACCGGCGTGACCTCGCGCATCACCTTGGCCTGCTGGACGTTGCCGCCCACGCGCAGCGGTCCGCTAGGCGCCGAATCCTGCGGTGGCGCGGCGGCCGGCTGCGCTGGTGTGGTCGCCGGCTGTGGCGCCGCGGCCGCCGGCTGTGGGTCAGGGGAAGCCGCTGGAGCCGGGGCCGGCTGCGATGGCGCGCTCTGCTGCGGAGTGGGCTTGGGAATCTGAGCTGCCAGGGGAGGTGGAGTGCTGGGCGTCTCCGCCGGACGTGCGGCGGGGGTGGTTACGCCCTCCAGGCCCGGCGGCTCGGGCAGGTTGGGCGGTATGCTCAAGCGCGCGGCCAGGGACTCGGCGCGCGTCGGCGTGGTCTGCGGGGCCGGCTTGGCCGGAACTGGCGGCTCGGCGCCGCCCCCCGGAGTGGGAGACGGCCCGTCCGCGACTTCTGCCGGAGCCCGGGTGGCAGCCGCTGGCGCCGGGGCCGGCTCAGGCCGGGTCCGGGAGTCTGCCTGCGCGCTTTCCTGCCGGGCGGGCGTGGCCTGCCCCAGGGGAGCCACGGGCGAAGGCCGGCCGGCGATCACCCGTACCGACTCGTTCACGTTCTTCCCCTTGGCATCCACCACGTCCAGCCGGAAACTCACGTCGTTGGTGATCGGAGAATACACGATGCTGCCGCTGCGGAGCTGGCCCAAATCCAGATCGACGTCCTCGCGATGGTCGCCGTCGGAGATCGAAAGGACCGCCTTCTGGGCCGTTCTTATCACCGTCGCTTCCCGGTTCCAGCTCAGCAACAACTGGCCGGCGTTCCGCTCGACGCGCAAGGCCAGGCCCGCGGCATCAGCCGCAGTGGAAGCGGAGGGGCTGCCACCGCCGGATCTCATGTACAGGTACCCGCCCGTGCCGATCAGCGCCACCGCCAGCGCCGCGGCGATCAGGTACCATCGGACGCGAGACGGGAGCTCCTCCGGCGGTGTTCCCAACAGCGGGGGATCCTCCCACCGCGCTGCCACGGGCGCGGCCGGCTCTTCCTTCTTGGGGGCGGACGTGGCCGGCTCCGGCCGGACCGGCGCGGGGGCCGGCTTCACCTCCTCCCGCTTCGCTACTGCCGCTGGAACAACGGCCCGTGCCTCCGGCTTGGGCGGCGGCGCGGGCTCCTCGCGCTTGGCAACCCCGGCCGGCGCCACCGCACGCACGTCCGGCTTGGAGGGTGCGGGCTCGTCGCGCTTGACCGGGGACATGGGAACGGAGGGACGGCCCTCGGTCTTGAGCGGGGCTGGCGTCTCGCGCTTTTCGACCGCCGGAGAAACCGGGGCGCGGCCGTCGGGTCTCGGCGTTAGCGGCGGCGCTGACGGGGGGGCCTCGCGCCGCGCGACAACAGAGGGAACCGGGCTGCGTGCCTCCGGTCTGGGCGGGGGTGCGGGTTCTTCGCGCTTGGGGGCCGCCGGCGGAGCCGTGACCCGCGGCTCGGGCTTGGGCGCAGCCGCTGGAGGCGCGGGCTCTTCGCGCTTGGGGACGGCTGGCGCGGCCATAACGCGCGGCTCGGGTCTGGGCGGCACGGCGGGCGGAGGCGCGGGCTCTTCGCGCTTGGGGACCGCTG
>VFZS01000149.1 GCA_016871095.1 Acidobacteriota bacterium | reverse complement strand
AAGTCCCCTGGAATGGGCGTTCTTGCCTGTGGCTCGATGCAGCAAGAACAGGCCAGGAGGCCTATTCCACAAGCATCCACCTCAGAACTAGGGCAGGGGAAGACCTGTTTTCACTCAGCCGGCGGGGCTGCGGGCCGCGGTTCGAGGATCACGATGGGGGAGCGGACGAAGCTGAACTTCTTACCGATTTCGTCCACCACACTCAACTGAACGGTGTAGCGGCCGGGCTGGAGCGAGGCGAGCGGCACGCTCAACTCGATAGGCGTCCGGGTGCCGGTGGACTTGTCCCCAAAACTGGGACAACCGGTTAAGACTCATAATGCAGCGAAAGGAGGAATGAGTCATGAGGTTGTCTCGCAGGCGGTTCACGCGGGATTTCAAGCTGACGGCGGTTCGGCAACTGGAGCAGGGCATCGCGGCCGGGGAGGTGGCGCGGGCGCTGGAAGTGAACCCGAACGTGTTGCACCGCTGGCGGCGTGAGTTCCGTCAGGGTCCGGGGAACGCCTTTCCGGGCTGGGGAAAGCGCCGCTGGCCGGAAGGGCGCATGGCGGAACTGGAGCAGAAGATCGGCCGCCAGGCCATGGAGATCGATTTTTTGCAGACGTGCTTGCAGCGCATCGAAGAACAGCGGATGCTGCAGGCCTTGACTGGAAATCCGCGATCCACGCCACGATCTGCGAGAAGGCGGCCGAAGACCTGAAGGTGCGGCACGGACTGACCATTCGGCGAATGATCGAGCTGAGCGAGCTGAGCCGGTCCAGCTTCTACCGCCATCAGGCGGATGGCGTGCCACGACCCGATCCGGACATGGACCTGCGGGATGCCCTCCAGCGGATCGCGCTGGAGATGCCCAGCTATGGCCGACCGCGCATCACCGCGGAGCTGCGGCGACGCGGCTGGAGGGTGAATGCCAAACGGGTGTACCGCCTGATGCGCGAGGACAACCTGCTGTGCGTGCGGCGGCGCAGGTTTGTGGTGACCACCGATTCCGAGCACGCCCTGCCGGTCTATCCGAACCTGGCTCGACACATGGTGCTGACCGACGTGGATCAACTGTGGGTCGCCGACATCACCTATGTTCGACTGCTGGAGGAGTTCGTGTTCCTGGCGGTGATCCTGGATGCTTTTTCGCGCCGGGTGATCGGCTGGGAACTGGATCGCACGCTGGAGGCGAAACTAACGCTGGCGGCCTTGGGGATGGCGTTGGCGCGGCGCACGGTCTCGCCCGGGCTGGTGCATCACTCCGATCGCGGCGTGCAGTATGCCAGCCACGATTACACCGACCTGCTGAAGCGCCACGGAATCCAGATCAGCATGTCGCGGAAAGGGAATCCCTGGGATAACGCCGCCTGCGAATCGTTCCTGAAGACTCTCAAGTACGAGGAGGTCTACCGCAGCGAGTATCGGGACTTGCCGGAGGCCCGCGCTTCGATCCGGCAGTTCCTGGAGCAGGTCTATAACCGGAAACGGCTGCACTCCGCCCTGGGCTACTTGCCCCCGGTGGAGTTCGAGGCCCACCTGGCGGCGAAGCGCCATGAGGAGGCCGCTGCGCGGCGGCATGGTTTATGAGTTTTCTCAGGCATGGGGAGATCTATCCATCCGATGGAGGCGCGATCGTTGCCGGTCGCGCCCCCGCTCATCGTCTGGATGAGTCTCCGGCTGGCTATTCCTTGGCGGTTTGCTCTCCAGCAGGGTCCGCCTCCGCTTCGCCAGCCGGCTTCCAGTATGCGGTACAGTCGTGTTGCCGGTCGAGGATCTTCCATCGAACGGTCAACAGTGTCTTGACTGGTTGTCTCACGTCAGGGGACCAGCGCAAGAAGATCCCCCGGGATTTGCTCGCCAAGTGCGCATATGAGGAAGGGAAATTAGGATTATGTACGAGGTTGTGGTAGACGAGACGGTCCTGTCGGAGATTGTGAGGCGGCTGGTGAAGGCCATCGACCCCGACAAGATCGTTCTTTTTGGCAGCCGGGCGCGGGGGGATTTTCGCGGTCAGAGCGATGTGGATCTGCTGATTGTGAAGGAGACCTCGAAGCCCAAACATCGGCGAACGGGTGAGGCGTACAGGGCGCTAGCGGGGATTGGGGTCCCGAAAGACATTCTGTGGTACACACCGGACGAAGTGGAGGAATGGTCGGAGGTGAAGTACCACATTACATCCCAAGCGATTCGGGAGGGGCGCGTCCTCTATGAAAAGAACCAATCTTGAGGTCGCGGCCGGCTTGGCTCGAAAAGCGGAGAGCGACTGGACGGTTGTGTGCCGCGGCTTGGAACAGGACTTCCCTCTGGATGCGATCTGTTTTCACATCCAGCAGGCGGCGGAGAAGCTCTTGAAAGCCCTGTTGGTGTCGCGTGGAGTGGATTTTCCCTTTACCCATGACTTGGAAGACCTGGTAAGCCGGATCACACCGGAGTTTCCGGAACTTCAAGACTATTCCGACTCGCTGTCAGAACACACACAGTACGCGGTGGGGATGCGCTACGATGATTCCATTTGCCCGACCCGTGAGGACGCGGTGGCAGCAGCGGAGACCGTGAGGCGGCTGCGCACGCTGGTTCACGCGCTTCTCCCTCCGGAAGCACGCCCATGAGTTTCCCGGAACAGGTGAGCAGGTGGATGTCGCTGCGGGAACCGCAACGGGAGTCTCTCGCGCGGCTTCACACGATCGTGGAGGCCGTGGATTTCCGGAGCGCGTCCCTGGGAACGGTATCGGAACTGGCGGTGTCCCGATGCGCTGCGGCGCGGATGGAGTTCGACACGGAATTTCCTTCGTTTTGCTTCGCGCTGCCGACCGGCGTGGGCAAGACCCGTTTGATGGGCGCCTGCATCTACGACCTGTGGAAGACCCGCGGTTACCGAAACTTTTTTGTCTTGGCTCCCCTCTCTCAACCCCTTTTTCGAACTTTCTCCGCCCTGCGGTTATGTCGCGCGCGCAAAACGTGCCATGTGGTTGCACGGGGCTAACACAAAGCATTATCATGAGTCGTGAGCGGCAGGTGTGCCATGCGACGCCACACTCTCAGCACCGACCCCCACGCCTGTCCGTAGACAGAACTGCATCACTTCGTGAAATCAGTAGCTTGCGAACGCGCCCCTCCCTGCCGGCGGAGCCACGTTACGGCACGTTGCAAGGGTGGGTTGGTGCTCCAATTGGTCCTCTCATTCCTCGCCGCCATTCGAGTCTTCTTCAGTAGTTCTAGCGACACTGCCTTGGAGATCTTCCCCCTGCGGCGGCCGGTCGGCGTGCTTCAGCGCTCGGCCAGGAAGGGCTGCGGCTGGCCCAACCAACCGGCCCTGCCAACCCGCCGGCATCGGAACGGCCCGAAGGTCCGGCGCCTGGGCGCAGGACACCCGCGAAGACCGCCGTCACGGGCGCGGCCAGCCGTGCGAGAGGAAGCAGAGCGAGGTTTTGGAGACTACGCGGCTGCGGAACGACGCCATGCAAGACGCGCGGAACGCTGGGACCACGGGGGTTGGCGAGAACCGACGAAAGATCCACAACTCCAATATTCTCATGCAGTTCGGGATTTGCGAGAGGCACAGACCATCCCAGCCGCCCCAGGGCGATGACTTGGTTCTTCTTTTCTTCGCTCAAGACATTGCTCCTCTCGACGGAGGGCCAATCCCCCGTCGTGGTCAATGTCCTGAGTCAGCTCCGTTGGCCGGTTTTCAGGTGACCCTCAATGGCCGGTTCTGGGTGACCCCCGAGGCTGCCGCGTCGTGGCTGAGCCGTTTTCACGCGGTGGTCGTGGATTTCTGCGACGCCCCGCCGCTCCAAGAGAAGATCTGATCACGCGGCGGCGTCGCTGGGTCAGAGCTACGTCGCCGGTGTGAGTTTTTGGACGTTACGGGGTCGGGCCTGCCGCGAGGCAGGGGTTAGCTTCTGCCTCTACGATCTGCGGCATACCTTCGCCACGCGCAAGGCTGAGGCGGGGGTGGACTTGGCGACCCTGGGGGCCATCCTCGGCCACAACGGACTGCGAACAGTCACCAAGTACGTTCACCCCACCCGGCAGCACATGCGCGCGGCCATGCTCGGACCCGCCGCCACAATCAGCCCTCAGCCACAGGACCAAGCCTATGCCATTCACTGAAACCGGACCAAGACCGGACGGAAGACTCACAAGTCCCGCGCCTTCAACCCCAACGAGAGGTCTGCAAAACCTTTATTCGGGGGTTCGATTCCCCCCCGCGCCTCCAGCGCTTTGTTGCCCTCAGAGGGACCGGCTCTGCGCCGACACTGATCTGCGCAGACAACCGTGACAACCCCCGTGGGCTGAAGCCCCGACCCAGAGGGTGCCCCGGCGCCCTGAAGGGTAATGCCACGTGGTTCTCGTAGGGCAGGCCCCCGGCCGCGGGCCGGCCCCTGGTCGGCTCACTCGGAGCCCGAAGACGCCGGCCAGCGGGCCAGCGGCGGCTCAGGGGAGCCGCCCCCTCAGGACCGCAGACGAGCGGTGGCCGGTGCGAACTTCAGTTCGCGCTCCGCCCGATCCGGGCGAAGCGGGCAGTATGATGAACGAGGACGGATTTCGCCCGAAAAGGAGGAGGTATGTGGAACAGGCGTGGTTTCCTGCGGCGCTCCGCGGCCTGCGCCAGCTTGCTGGCGGGCGCAGGGGGCGGCGGTTTCGAACGCGTGCTGGCGGCGGGACGCGCCACGGCCGGGCTGAGTCCCGAGCAGGTGGCGGGCAACGAGGACTTCTGGTTCGAAGTCCAGCAGGCATTCACCGAAGACCGCAACATCGTCAACCTGAACAACGGCACTATCCAGCCCGGTCTCCGCATCGTCCAGGACGCCGTCCGCCGGCACAACGAGTTTGCGGCCAGCGCCGGGTGGCACTCGATGAGCATCCTGGCGAAGCAACTCGAGAGCTGCCGACGGCGGCTGGCTTCCCACCTGGGCTGCGATTCCGAGGAACTCGTCCTGTGCCGGGGCGGAACGGAGGCCGGCCAGATCCCGATCCTGGGCCTCGACCTGAAGCGCGGTGACGAGGTGGTCATCACCAACCAGGACTACCCGCGGCTGCTTAGCGCGTGGCGGCAGCGCGAGAAGCGCGAGGGCATCGTGCTCAAGATCATCCCGCTTCCCGCCCCGCCCGTGCCGCTCGACCAGTTCTACGGCGTGGTGGAGCAGCAGGTGACGCCGCGGACCAGGCTGATTCACGTCTGTCACATGACGCACTGGACCGGCCAACTGGCGCCTATCCGCCGGATCACCGACATGGCTCACGCCAGAGGCATCGAGGTGCTCGTGGATGGCGCACACGGTTTCATGCATGTGCCCTTCAAGCTCGCAGACTTCGCCTGCGACTACTACACGGCCAGCCTGCACAAGTGGCTGCTGGCGCCGCCCGGCAATGGCTTCGTGCGGATCCCCAAGGACCGCATTTCCAGAATCTGGCCGCTGACGCCGCCGTGGACCGACGAGCCGAACAACATCCGCCGCTTCGAGGACGTGGGGACGCGCACCCCGGCCAACCGCATCGCCATTGCCGAGGCGATCACCTTCAACGAGGGCATCGGTCTGGAGCGGAAATCGGCGCGCATCCGATACCTGAAGGAGCGCTGGGCCAACCGGCTGCGCACGCTCCCGCGGGTGCGGTTCTACTCCAGCCTGGAACCGGCCGAGTCTTGCGGCGTCGCCACCTTCGGCGTCGGGGGAATCGACTCGGCGAAACTGGCCGATCATCTGCTGGACAGGTGGGGGATCGTTGTGTCCGTGATGCGGCACCCCGACGGCTTGATCGATGGGATCCGGATCGTGGTGAACGTGTCATTGTCGGCCCGGGAAATCGACTACTTCGCCGACGTCATGGAGGACATCATCAAGAAGGGCGCCCTGGCGTAGGACCGGGCCGCGGGCCCTACCGCTTCTGCTGCCACAGCTCGCGGTAGTTCGTCAGGACGATCCCCTTCTTCAGGATGGCGGATTTCACGTCCAGACTCGTCAGGACACGCAGTTCCTCAGCCCTGTGTTTGCCGACGCCTCCGCGCACAAAGATGGCGGCGGGATCGGAGTGGATGAGCGCCCGCTGCTCCGGCGAGTCGATGCCGATGTGGCACACCCACAAGTACAGGCCGGGCTCGAGTTTCTCGAGCAATTCGATGGCTCGTTCGAGCTTCTGCTCGACCGGCGTCGTGTAGACGCTGATCCTGTTCTCGCCGAACGATTGCGACAGCGGCAAGTTGTAGTCCTTCGCGATTTTGTCGATCAGGCCGCTGAAACCCGGGTACTGCGATGGGCTGACGTAGTGCAGGTCGAGGTACTGGACATTGACGCCCCGCCTCTTGGCAAGATTCACTTGCGCTCGCAGTTCGGCATCGATCTCTTCGAGTTTCGGCTCGTGCCGGAACAGCTCGGCCGGCGACGTGTAAAGGTAGCCGTCTTCGTCCACCAGAGAGCGCACCTGGTCCCGGGGCGACACGGGACGCCACCGGTAGCCCCGCCATTCGCCGACCAGGCACAGGTGCACACCCATGCACCAACCCGGGTTCTTGCGGGCGAGCTCGGCTGCCGCTTCGAACCAGGGCCCCGGCACAACCATCGCGCCGCTGGTCAACACGCCCTCGTTGAACGCTCTCTCAAAGGCCACTAGCGATCCCTGTGTCATCCCCAAGTCGTCCCCGCGAATGATGAGCTTGATCTCCTGCGCGGGAAGCACACCGGGCAACATACTGAGAGCGGACGCCAGCGCCGCACCCGCCCATCCGGTCCTTTTCATGAGTCACCCTCCGTCCTGGCCGGATCCAGCACCGTCCCATTCCGGCTCCTCTCCCAAGAGTGTAGTCAACTCCAGAGGGGAGGCGGCGGCTTCGCGCAGCAGTGGTGGATGCCCGTGAGGAAGTGCCGCGGGTGGCGAAAGCCGAAGGCGCGGTGGCTGACCAGGGCCGCGTGCCGCTCTGCGACTTCCGCGGCCGTGACCACTCGCTTGCGCTCACAGCTCGGTTGCAGGCACGAGTGCCGCAACCGCCCCGCGACCGTCAGGGAGCCGTTGGGCAGCCAATTCGTTCGCTGCGCGTATTCGGCGTTCTATTCCCCCCCGCCTCCAGGAACTCCAGTGTGCCTGTCAGTGGTACTCGCCGCCCCAGAGAGCTTCCAGGAAGTGCGCCAGGGGGAGTACGGTCAGCGCGCCGAGCCGGCGCGGCCTGGGCTCCAGGCATACACATAGCAGGCGCTTGAACACGCCCTCCTCGCCAATGGCCCGCAAGGGCTTCAGGTCCGCGGCGGAGACGTTGGCCTTGGCCTTCACTTCCACCGCCGTGTGGTCCCCGACAAGGAAATCCACCTCGAAGCCCGAGGTGGACCGCCAATAGGCTAGCGGCTCTCCCGAAACGTAGTCCCGCCAGCTCACCAGCTCGTGCATCAGGTATGTCTCCAGGGCCTCGCCGTACTCGGGAGTCCCGGGCCGGAACTGACGGCCCTGAAGCGTGGCTGCCACCCCGACGTCGAAGAAGTAGTACTTCGACGACGCCAGAGGCTTCCTCTTTCTCGACTTCCGCCACGCCGGCAACTCATGCAGCACCAGCGTGTCCTTAAGGATCTCGAAGTACTCGTACACCGTGGTGCGGGGCACCTGGGCGTCGTTTGCCACATTCGTGAAGTTGACGATAGCGCCGTTGGACATCGCCGCGACGCGGAGGAACCGGCTGAATGCGAATGCGTTGCGTGTGGCTCCCTCGGCCACCACTTCCTGATGCAGGTATGTGCCCGCATAGGCCTCCAAATCCGCCCGCGGGTCATCGGAGAAGTAGACAGGCGGCAGCAGGCCCCGCTCCAGCGCCCGGCCCAGATGGAAATGAGAGCCCAGTTCGCGGAAGGTGAACGGGTGCAGGTACTTCGTCCGCGCCCGGCCTCCCGGGAGGTTGACGCCTTTGCTGCGGAGTCTACGCGCGCTGGAACCCGTGAGGAGGAACCGGACGCCCCGCTCTTCGATCAGGCGATGCACTTCGTTCAGCAGCTCCGGCAGCCGCTGGATCTCGTCGATCACCACGGTGCGGTCGCGCGAGGTCAGTTCCTGCGCGATGCGCCCAGGATGCTGGCTGAGCGCCAGGTAGGTTCCGGAGTCCAGCAGGTCGTACAGCCGCACCTCCGGGAGGGTGTGGCGGATGAGGAAGGTCTTCCCCGTCTGGCGAGGCCCCAACAGGAAGTGGGATTTCTTCGCCAACAGCGCGGGCAAATCCAGCCGCCGAGGCACCACCGGACCGGGGTGGCCTGCCGTCAGTGACGTACTCATCGTCAAATAGCATGACAAATGACGACACTCTCGTCAAGGGCGATA
This sequence comes from Acidobacteriota bacterium, assembly GCA_016871095.1. Classification (GTDB taxonomy): domain Bacteria; phylum Acidobacteriota; class Terriglobia; order Bryobacterales; family Bryobacteraceae; genus VFZS01. The sequence goes on along the minus strand of VFZS01000149.1, from coordinate 1,647 downwards.
GTCGCAGGCCCCCCGCGCCTCCAGGCCCCGCTCCGGTCATTCCGCGTGATGTTCCGGCCCTGCGCAGCGCCGCGCCGCCGGGGTGACGTACCATGGTTATGTTGTCTCGCCCCTGGCCGGCATCGAACGATCCCGCGGCGTGGCCCCTGATGTACGTGGGCATGGTCCTGACCACGCTGGGCACCCTGCTGCTGGAGCTGGCGCTGACGCGCATCTTCTCGGTGGTGTTCTACTACCACTTCGGCTTCCTGGCCATCTCCATCGCCCTGTTCGGGCTGGGTGCGGGGGGGGTCTTCAGCTACGCGGTGGCCCGCTGGAAGCGGGAGTTCTTCTGGAAGCTGGGCCTGCTGGGAACCGCGGCGGCCCTGGCAGTGCCGGGCGCGCTGGTGTTCCTGCTGACGCGCCAGGGCCAGCCGGGCTACGGGACCCTGGCCCTGGTGTACCTGCTGAGCGCGCTGCCCTTCTTCCTGGCCGGCACGGTGATCTCACTCGTGATCGCCGCGGCCATCGAGCGGGTGGGGCGGGTGTACTTCTTCGACCTGATGGGCGCGGCCGGGGGGTGCCTGCTGCTGATCCCGCTGCTGGACTGGGTGGGCGGGCCCGGCACGGTGATCACTTCCGGCGCGGTGCTGGCGGCCGCCAGCGCCATCTGGTTCCACCTGGCGGGGAACCGGCAGGGACGCATCGCCGCGGCGGCGCTGGCGCTGGGCCTGACCGGCCTGGTGGCGTGGAACGCGGCCCGGCCCCTGATCGACGTGCGCTACGCCAAGGGCCGGCAGCTCAGCCAGGAACGCTTCGTCAAGTGGAACAGCTTCTCGCGCATCGCCCTGCGGGGGCACGAAGGCTCGGCCATGATCTTCATCGACGCCGACGCCTCGAGCGGCATCCCCTACCACGACTTCGACCGGCTGAGCGAGCCTGAGCGGCGGGACCTTCTGGACAAAGGCCCGGGTCTGCCCTACCGGCTGCGGCCGCGAGCCAAGACGCTGGTGATCGGCGCGGGCGGGGGCGTGGATGTGGCGCGCGCGCTGGCCTCGGGCAGCCGCGATGTGACCGGCGTCGAAATCAATCCCATCATCGCCCGCACCATCATGCGGCAGCGCTTTCCACAATTGAGCCAGCGGCTGTACGAGCGTCCCGAGGTGCGCATCGTGGTCGAGGACGGACGCAGCTTCGTGCGTCGCACTCGCGAGCACTACCAAGTGGTGCAGGCCACGCTGGTGGACACCTGGGCCTCGACCGCGGCGGGCGCCTTCGCCTTGTCGGAGAACAGTCTCTACACCACGGAGGCCTTCGGCGAGTATCTGGGCCGGCTGACCGCCGACGGGCTGCTGGTGTTCACGCGCTGGGGACTGGAGCCGCCCCGGGAGTCGCTGCGGCTGGTCTCACTGGCGATGGAGGCGCTCCTGCGGCTGGGAGAGGACGAACCCTGGCGGCAGGTGGCCGTGGTGCGCGAGGGGAGTGAGCGGGACCTGACCGGCTGGGGCGCCACCGACACGGTGCTGATCGGACGCCGGCCGTTGGCGGCGGAGGATCTGGCGCGGCTGCGCGAGGCGGCGGATGACGGCGGATACCAGATCGTCTACCTCCCCGATCAGCCGGCGGACAACCCCTTCCATGCGCTGCTGCGAAGCCGCGACCGGCAGG
>VFZS01000148.1 GCA_016871095.1 Acidobacteriota bacterium | reverse complement strand
CAGCTCGACGATCAAAGCATCGTCTTCCAGATGCAGACCCCGGCGCCAACGGCACTCTGCGGCGATGCGGCCTGCCTCGGCGGAGCCGTAGATGCTGGCGATGTCCATTTCCGGGAGATCCGCGCGAAGTTGCGTGCGCAGGGCGGATTCCATCACTTGCGCCGAGGTGATCAGCAGGCGAGGCTTGGCCAGGCCGCTAAGGCCGCAGCCGGCGCGGTAAAGGACGGTCTTGAGGACAGTGGGATACGCCCATAGGACGTCGGGGCGGGATTCCTGGAGACGGCGGACCATTTCCTGATCGGGCAGATTCCCGGGAATCACCTCCATGCGGTAGAGGCCGATCCGCCGGTGGAGGCGGCGGGGCGCGGTGCGCAGCGGACCGAGCAGGGTGAGGCGGTCGCGCGGGCGCACTCCGGCGCCCATGAGCATCCGGAATTCGCGCAGCCGCCGGGTGCGACATTCCGCGGGCGTCACCCGCACCTCGAAAGGAACTCCGGAGTGGCCGCTGGTATGCCGTACCGTGAGTTCGCCACAGCCGCGGGCCAGGCAGTCTTCACCGGCGTCGCGGAGCTCCTGCTTGGTGGTGACCGGAAGCTTGCGCAAATCGGAAGGCTCGTCAACGTCCTCCGGCCGGACCCCCGCCTTTTCCATGAGGCGGCGATAGTAGGGGACGCTGTGGTAGGCGTGGTGGATGAGGCGGCGCAGCTTGGCGCGGCGGAGCTCGTCCAGGCGGGCTCGGCTCCAGCTCTTGCGGCGCAGGAGGCCGGCGAACTCCAGCACCTCGCCGATCACGGCTGCCTCACCTTGCAGATGACCGTTTTCACCTTCCCGCTGGGCTCCTGTTCTAACACTTCGACTGGTTCGACCCGCACGTGAGCGCTGTCGCCGAGCACGGCGGCCATGCAGGATCTAAGTCTGACCGGGTCTTGGCCAGAGGCGCGCGCCCATACCACCCGGAGGCGGAAATCCTCGAGGTCCTCCTGAATCACTTGCACCTGCCGGACCCCGGGAACAGCCTGCAAGCCCGCCAGAACCGCCAGGGCGTGGATCCAGGTTCCGCCGGGCCGGGCGATCAGGTCGTCCAGGCGCCCGTCGATGTCGCTGATCAGGGGGAAGGTCCGGCCGCAGGGGCACGGCCCTGTGCCCAGGGTGACCAGGTCGCCGAGGCGGTAGTGGATCACGGGCATGGCATAGTTGGTGAGATTGGTGATGACGAGCTCTCCGCGCTGGCCCGGAGCGACGTCGCGGCCCTCGGGATCGATCACCCGGACAGCCACCTGGTCCACGGAGATATGGAAGCCGCTGCGGGCTTCGCACTGGAAGCCGATGCGCAAGGCTTCCACCGCCTGATAGCTGCTCAGCACGGGAATCCCCAGCTCGCGCTCGATGATCTGGCGATCGGCCTTGGGCATGGCATCCGCGCCATAGGTTATCGCGCGAGGCGTATCGATGCGCTGGCCGGTCTCCCAAACCCAGCGGAAGAACGCTCCCAGGTGGGTGCCGTAGCCGCGGACGACCTGCGGGTGGAACTCGTTGACCCCGGCCAGGAGATCCTCAAAACGCGCGGAAGCAGAGAATGGGCGCCGGACGAGGTCGATACGGCGCGGCGTGATCATGCGGTCTTCCCAGAAGCGGCGCAACTGCTGGCCCACACTGCCCTCCCGGTTGAAGACGGCTTCGCGATAGCCGGCTTCCCGGCCCACGAAGTGGCGCAGGGCGAGACGCTGACGCCGTCCGGCGGAGAGAGCCTCAAACAGGGCGGGGGCGTCATAGCGGAAGCTGCGGCGGCGCCCGGAGGTGCCGCTGGAAAGCAGAGTCAAGCCGTCGCGGCGTTCGTAGCCGTCAGCGGCGAAGCGCTCCGGTTCCACGGTCAGGGCGAGCTTATCGATCAGCGGCAGCCGGCGCAGGTCGGCGGCGCAGCGCAGGTCACCGGGTTCAGCTCCGGCGGCCGCCATCCAGTCCCGGTAGTAGGGGACGTGCCGCCAAGCATGGCGAAAGAGGGCTTGCAGGCGCTTGGATTGCCGGGCCAGGAGCTGCTCTACCGGCAGGTACGCGACGCTGCCTTCACCCAGACAACACCGGGCCACGCGCCAGGAATTGAAAACCCGGGAGAGCGTCGGCGACCTGCCAACAGTATCCGGAACCAGCGACTTCGGATCTGGCACCTCGCAGAGTTATACTCCACCCTTCCTGTGTGAGTCAACTCGGCCTAGCCTGCCCCCATCCGTCGGCAAGCCCCGCGTGGGTAAGCGTTGGCGCGTAGCAGGATGCGGCAGAGGGCCCTTGGTGCGGGAGTTGGGGCGACGGCGCCCGGATCAGCGGATCGCCACGGTGGACCAGGACGCGACCTTCATCGAGCGCCGCCAGCAGGAAGCGTCACGCCCCTGCCCAGGGGAAGAGTGGAAGGCCAGCCGGCCGAGCTGCTGGCGCCACGGCTCCGCGACGGCCCCGCGGCCTCCCTTCCTGGCAGCTACTGACGGATTGGGCTCTCCTTCCCGCCCACTTGCCTGAGGAGGGCCACACCACCGAGAATAGAGGTTTCCCAGAGGCCGCGGCCAATTCCGGCGCGCCGGCCCTCCATCGTCAGACAGCTTCATCGCAGAGAGGAGAATTGAATGTCGTATGGCCTGAATACCCGCCAGGAGGCCGCGCTGGATTTTGTGTCCCTCGGCGCCCTGGTCCACCGCCTGGATCCCGGCATCATCCCCTTCCGCAAGGCCACCCAGTGCCAGATCCACGTCAGCGGCGGTGAGTTCAACTGCGCCGCCAACCTGGCCGACTGTTTCGGCCTGCGCACCGGCATCGTCACCGCCATGGTCAACTACCCCATCGGCGATCTGATCGCCGAGCGCGTCAAGGCCATGGGCGTCAAGCCCTTCTACAAGCGCTTCGAGCACAACGGTGTCAACGGCCCCAACATGGCCACCGTCTACAGCGACCGCGGCTACGGCGTGCGCGGCCCGGTGGTCTTCTACAACCGCTCCAACGAAGCCGCCGCCCGGCTCAAGCCCGGCGATTTCAACTGGAACGAGATCTTCGCCGGCGGCGTGCGCTGGTTCCACAGCGGCGGCATCTTCTCCGCGCTCTCCGAGACCACCGGTGAGCTGATCGCCGAGGCCATGCAGGCCGCCAAGGCGGCCGGCGCGGTCACCTCCTTCGACCTCAACTACCGCGAGAAGCTGTGGAAGATCTCCGGCGGCCAGGACCGCGCCGTCGAGGTCGTTCACCGCATCGTTCAACACGTGGACGTGCTGGTCGGCAACGAGGAAGATTTGCAGAAGGGCCTTGGCATCCCCGGACCCGAGGTCGCCGCCAAGTCCAAGCTCGACCCCAGCGCCTTCTTCGCCATGATCGACGCCGTCGTCACCAAGCATCCCCACGTCAAGATCGTCGCCACCACCCTGCGCGAGGTGCACTCGACCAATCGCCATAGCTGGAGCGCGGTGGCCTGGATCAACGGCCAGACCTTCGTCGCTCCCACCGCGGAGCTGGAGGTGTATGACCGCGTCGGCGGCGGCGACGGATTCGCCTCCGGCTTCTTCTTCGGCATTCTCACCGGCGAGCCGCCCGAGCAGGCGGTCAAGCTCGGCTGGGCCCACGGCGCGCTACTGACCACCTTCCCCGGCGATACCACCATGGCTACCGCCGACCAGGTCCGCGCCTTCGCCAAGGGCGCCTCCGCCCGCATCCAGCGCTGACACACGCCGCGCGCTCGTACAACTCAGGGAGACTTATCACGGCCCCTCCGGCGCATGCCGGCCTGCCCCGCGGCTAGCGGCCCTAGTACTCCACCACCGCCACTGCGCCGCATAGGCGCCCTGCCACCGCGGTTAGCGGCTGGCGGAGAGGGGGGGATTCGAACCCCCGGTAGAGCTTTGTGGCCCTACGACGGTTTAGCAAACCGCTCCTTTCGACCACTCAGGCACCTCTCCGCGTCAAGGTGGGTCGCATTTCGATACTACCACAACCCGCGGGGCCGCGGGCTGGACTATAATCCAGGACGCTATGAAGAGACGCGACCTGTTCAAGACCGGCCTGGCCACGGCCGCGGCCCTGGCGCCCCGCGTGGCCCGCGCGGCGGCGGCGCCCAAGATCCGCATCACCGAGGTGAAGTTCCTGCGGCTGCGCTTTCCGGGCACGACGCCGCGCAAGCGCAACGCCATCCTGTGGTCGGGCGGAGGAGCGCCCGGCATGACCCAGCTCGAGGTGCACACCGATGCCGGCATCGTCGGGCGCAGCATTCCGGCGGGGTTCAACGAGATCATCGAGCGGAGCCTCGCCCCCGTCATCCGCGGCGAGAATCCCTTTTACGTCGAGCGCATCTGGGACAAGATGTACCGGCAGTGGCGCAAGCCGGTGGCCAAGGGCGCGGTCATCCAGGCCATCGGCGCGGTGGACATCGCCATCTGGGACATCATCGGGAAGGCGCTGAACATGCCGGTGTACCAGGTGCTGGGGGGCTTCAACGAGCGCGTGCGGGTGTACGCGGCGGGCGGCTACTACGAGGAGGGCAAGGGCCTGAAGGAGCTGGCCCAGGAGATGGAGGGTTACGTCCGCGAGGGTTTCCGCGCGGTCAAGATGAAGGTGGGCGGCGAGCCGCTGGCCGTGGACGTCGAGCGTGTGCGCACGGTGCGTGACGCCATCGGGCCGAAGGTGGACCTGCTGTTGGACGCCAACAACAAGTGGAACGCTTATGAAGCCATCCGCTTCGGGCGGGCGGCCGAGAAGTACGATCCGTTCTGGTTCGAGGAGCCGGTGGAGCCGGACGATTTCGCCGGATGCGCGGAGGTGCGCCAGGCGCTGGACATTCCCATTGTGGCGGGGGAGAACGAGTTCACGCGGTGGGGCTGCCGGGATCTGCTGGAGGCGCGCTCGGCGGACATTCTCAACCTGGACACGGTGATCGCCGGAGGCATTACCGAGTACCGCAAGATCGCGGCGCTGGCCTCGGCCTACCATGTGCCTGTCGCGCCGCACGGGAATCCCTTCATGGCGGTGCACCTGCTGGCCTCCATCCCCAACTGCCTGATCATGGAGACCTATCCGGGCGTGGAGAGTAAGTACAACCTGGCGCTGCCGCTGTTTCCGGTGAAGGACGGCTACATCACGGCCCCGGACAAGCCCGGGCTGGGCATCGACCCCGATCCGGAGGCGGTCAAGAAGTACCGGGTGTAAGCCCGAAGGTGCGCGGAAGGCTGCCGTTGATCCAGGCCCCGCCCTACTGGACCCGCAGAGCGGTCATGGGCTCCAGCCGGGTGGCCCGCAGGGCAGGGACCAGGCCGGCCACGAGCACGATCAGAGTGAGAAGGACGGCCGCGCCCCCGAAGGTGAGCGGGTCGGCGGGGCTCATGTTGACCAGGACTCCGGCGACCAGCCGGGAGGCCACGAACGCGGCCGCGAGGCCCGCCATGAGGCCCGGAAGGGCCATGGTCAGGCCCTGCCGCACCACCAGGGTGAGCACGTCAGCCGGCCGCGCCCCAAGCGCCATCCGAACGCCCAGCTCCTGCGTGCGCTGGCTCACGGCGTAGCTCACAACGCTGTACAGCCCCATGGCCGCCAGAAACACAGAGGCGGCGCCCAGCCCGCCGAGCAGAATGGCCGCCACCTTCTGGGGATAGAGCGCGGCAGTGGCGGCCTCGGAGAGCCGCATGGTTCGGCAGATCGCATCCGGGTTGAGCGCCAGGGCCTCCCGGCGCAGCGGCTCGGATATGCGCAGCGGATCTCCGGCCGTCTTGACGAAGACCGCGAAGTTCAGCCCCGGAGCGAACACCTGGCGGAAGGGCATGTAGAAGTAGGGCAGCGGCGCGTCCGTGGGGCGGTGGTACTTGCTGTCTTTCACCACCCCGACCACGGTCATCAACTGGCTGTCGCGGCGGACCTTGCGGCCGAGGGGACTCCGGCCGGGGAAGAACCGCCGCGCGAAGGTCTGGTTGACAATCATCGCGGGCGCGGCGCCGGCCTCGTCCAGCTCGGTGAAATCACGGCCCTCGAGCAGCGGGATGCGCATCAGGCTGAAGAAGCCGGGAGGAACCAGGCTGCGAGGAGTGTTCATGTCCTGGCTGGGGGCGGGGACATACCCCTCGACCTGGAGCTGGTCACGGGGGCTGGAGGCGAAGGCCAGCGGCACGCGATCGGAGTAGCTCACGCCGGTAACGCCGGGCACCGCCTCCATTCGCTCGCGCAGGGTGCGGCAGAACTGCCGCTGTTCCTGGGCGGAGTAACCGCTGTAGGAGAGATAGAACTGGGAGACGGAGACATCGGTCATGTCGAAGCCCGGATGGATGGCGCTGGCGTTGCGGAAGCTCCTGAGGAACAGCCCGGCCCCGACCAACGCCACGGAGGCGAGCGCGATTTCGGAAACCACCAGCAGGCCGCGCAGGCGGTGGGAGTGGGTGCCGGAACCGCCGCCGCGCCCACCTGCCTTCAGGGATTCGGAAAGGTCGGTGCGCACCGACAGCAAAGCGGGCGCCGTACCGGATATCAGGGTCGCCAGGAGGGAAACCAGCAGCGTGAAACGGAGCGTGTTGAAGCTCAAGCCGGCGTTCAAAGCGATGGGGGCGTCCGTGGGAGGCAACAGAGCTACCAGGGTTCGCGCCATCCATAGGGCCAGAAACGCGCCGATCAGCCCGCCCGCGCCAGCCAGCAGGAGGGTCTCGGTGAGCAACTGCCGAGCCAGCCGGAGGCGGCCCGCTCCCAGGGCCAGGCGGATGCTGAACTCCTTCTGGCGGGACACCGCGCGGGCCAGCAGCAGATTGGCCACGTTGGCGCACACGATCAGCAACAGCAACACGCAGACCGCCATCAGGATCCGGAGCGGTCCGAGCAGCAGCGCCTGCGCGCCGGAGTGGGACCGCCAGACCGGCGTCAGAGTAGCGCCAATGCCGCGATTGGTGACGGGATAGGCGGCCCCCAGCCGGCGCGCCAAGGCGCCCACCTCGGCCCGGGCCTGCTCGAGGGTAACACCCGGTTTCAGGCGCACAAAGGTCGAGGTGATGTCTCTAGTGCCGCGGTAGTTCAGGGCGCCGCTGCCCGTGCCCATGGCCACCGCCATGGTGATGGGCGCCCACACGTCGTAGGCCAGCCCCGCCCGGGTGCCCCGGAACTCCGGGGGCGCCACGCCGATGATGGTCAGCTCGCGCCGGTTTAAGCGGATGGTCTTGCCCAGGACACCGGGATCACCGCCGAACCGCCTCTGCCACATGCGGTGGCTGATTACGGCCACCGGGTAGGCGGCCGGTTTGTCGCCCGATTCCTCGGGCAGGAAGGTGCGCCCCAACATGGGCTTGATGCGCAGCACGTCGAAGAAGTTCCCCGACACCAGTTCGCCCCAGGCGCGCTCGATCTCGCCGGCGGCCCCCACGCTCAAGGGGGTGTTGCGCGCGATAGCGAGCTCGGAGACCAGCTTCAGGTTGTCCCGGTAGTCGCGGTAGTCGATGAAGGACAGGTTGACGAGATACTCCCCGGCGGCGGTCACCGACTCCATGTGGAGCAGCTCGTGACTGGCCCCGACGCCGGGCAGGGGATTCAGCAGGAGGGCGTCGATCCAACTGAACACGGTAGTGTTGACCGCCAGGCCCAGCGCCAGGGTGAGCACCGCCACACCGGCGAAGCCGGGGCTGGTCTTGAACCCGCGCAGCCCGAACCGCAGGTCGTGCCCAAAGAAACTCAGCGAGTGTAGTATAGACCATCAACCAGCCCACCCCGGCGGTGTGCCACGGCCTGAGTTTCCGGGCAGCGCGCGATCCACGCGGCTGCGGGGGAGCTGCCGCTCTTGCGCCGGAGCGGCGGCCTTACCGCCAATTCAACCCGTTAGCGCCTTGGGTGCGGAACTCGTGGTTCTCCACGACGATCGCGGCGGCACTGTCCGCCACCCGGACCACGCGGCCCCGGGCCACCAGCTTGAGGGGGTGCTTGTGGTCGAGCTGAGCGGGCCAGTGAACCGCCAGCTCGACCCGCTCGCCGGGAGCCAGGGGGCTCTCGGTGGTGAAGAGCACTCCGGCCGAGCTCATGTTGAGGGTCTTGCCATGGCCGGTTGCCATCGAGTGGCGGGAAATCACCTTGTAGCATACGGGCTGCTCGATGGGAAATCGCATGGCCCCGCGCCGGGTGCGGCCCGCGCGGGGCCCACCGGTTTGCGTCTCGGTCCCACGGCGAGGTCGTCTCATCATGTTGCCCTCCCATGACGCAATCCGCACCTAGCGGCGGCCATCGACAGATCGGGGGCACTCCCTGCCCGGCTGATGATCCAGCCGCCTGGCGAGGCCCGCGGGAGCGCCCCCGATCCCACGTAATGACACGCTGAGGATAAGAAACGGTCTCTGCCAGTAATGTCCATGTACCCCTGCCGGTCAGCGGAAGCCCCATCATTCAACTGACTGCTCATGGTGCCAAACCACCCCGGCCTAGCCCCTCGCTGGCGCGGGCTCCGGGGCACAACACTTGCCTCCTAATCATGGCCTTAGCGGTCGCCTGCCTACAAGCGTTTTAGTGTGGCGCCGCCTAATGTCACGTTCCGCCCTCCCCAAGTTTCCTGTTCAGTAGCCCTTTCTGACGTGTCCGACTGGATCAGGCATAAGCTGGGGCCGCATGTTGCCGCAGTCTGATCCAAGGGGACTCAGCCGCTTGAATAGCAGGACAGAGCAGGGAGCCAGCCTGTGCCTCCCGCAGATCCCGAACTGCATGAGAACACAGGAGTTCCACCTCTTTCGTCGGCCCTCGCCAGCCTTCGTGGTCACAGCCTTCCTCGCGTCCGTTTCGGCGCCGCTCGGTAGCAGAGCGGCCCGTCGGCTCGACATCCTGGCCCTCCGCCACGTACGCGGCAACAGGATACGCCCGTCTCCCAGGTCAAGGCGCTTGAAGATCAAATTCAAGCGCTGGAAGATCAGGAGAAGGAGCTGACCGACCAAGCCGAGGGCCTGACCGTGCGCGACAAATTCGCGCGCTCGGTGGCTGACAAGGCTGGCGAACAACTGGCGCGAGGCGTGGCCTTCGTAAGAATGGATATCGCGCAGGGGAGCGCCCTGCTCGACTTTGTGGCGCAAGAGCTGGCCGGGGCGCAAGAGGGCCTCCGCCAGATCGCGGTCCAGCGTCGCGAGTTGGGCAAACAACTGAACGCGCTGCGGAATCAGCTTCAGATGCTGCGGGGCAGCCGGCGCCGCGAGCGGTACACCGCCACCGTCGAAGTGGAGCTGGCGGCTCCTGGGGAGTTGGCGGTGGACCTCACCTATGTGGTGCACCACGCGAGCTGGCAGCCGCTGTACGACATACGCCTGTCTGGCAGGGCCATGGAAATCACCTATCTGGGACAGGTCACGCAGACCAATGGCGAAGACTGGGTGGACGTGCCGCTGGTGCTGTCCACGGCACGACCCGCACTGGCGGCGGTGGTCCCGGAGCTTCAGCCGTGGTACCTCTCCCCGGCGCCGACGCTTCGGCTGCAAGGAGCCAGGGCGCTGCCTGAGCTCGCTGAGTCCACCCAAGCGTTTGCCCCGCCTGCCGCTGCCCCGGCGTTGGAGCAGATCCTCGAAGAGGTCGCTGCGCCGGAGGAAATGGAGACGGTCACAGCACAGGTGGAAAGCTCCGGCGCATCCGTCACCTTTCGCCTGCCGCAAAAGGCCAGTATCCCTGCCGATGGCGAGCCGCACAAGGTCACTGTGGCCATCGCCAGGTTGGAACCCACGCTGGACTACGTCAGCGTGCCCAAGCTGGCCGAATTCGCCTATCGCCGCGCCAAGGTGAAGAATGCCGAGCTGATGCTGCTGCCGGGTCCGGCGTCGTTGTTTCTGGACAACGACTTCATCGGCGCCGCGCCGGTGAGGCTGACCGCGCCGGGCGAGGAGTTCGAGCTGTACCTGGGCGTGGACGATCGTATCTACACAGCGCGGCATAGCCGCAACCAAACCGGTGGGGTGGCTGCCCTGAGCCG
>VFZS01000147.1 GCA_016871095.1 Acidobacteriota bacterium | reverse complement strand
GGTAAACGTCTTCGCCCTCCCGCGCGAACATCTTCACCGGCGCCGGAATCCGGCCAAACCAGCGCCGGAGTGTTTCGTAGGACAGTTTCGGTAACTGGGCTGAAGGACTGAGGGAGCCGCTTCCCCAAAGAAGATAGCGACGGTAGCGGACCTGGTCGGCCTCATTGAGCGGCTTGCCCGCGTGCGCTGCCCGCCATTCACGCTCTTCCTGATAGGCTCGGAAGATTTCCCTGACGCTCAACTCTCCGTACATCCCCGACTGCGGCACCGCCTCGGCGAGCAGCAATTCCAGGGCGGCGTCATTCACCCGACGTGGCAAGCCCTTATCTGAACGATCGCGCCGGACCAGCCCCGGCAGGCCATGCTTCCCAAAAGCGGCAACCCACCCGTACACCGTGCTTCGCCCGATCCCATGCTCGGCCGCCACCGACTTGATTAACTCGCTGCGGCCTTGCTTGCCGCCTTTCAGGATCGGGGCGATCGCGGCAAAGCGCCGCTCGGCCTCCGCGCGGTCTTCCTCGCTCAGATTCGGCCCGGCTGGAAACGTGAGCGCCTGAGCGAGCGATTTGTCGGCGGGGCCACTGCCCTGCTCGCCCGCGCGCGGAACCAGAGCCTGTTCCAGCTTCGAAATCGGCGCCGGGATTTCGTAGACCCGCGCGAGATCTCCTGGCGCTGGCGCCGCACAACCCCTCTCGGCGACATTGGGGATGGGGGCCGGCGTGCCCACCGCCAGTGCCGCCGGCTCCCGCTCTGCCGCCGCTCCAATCATGCGCCCCCTATACCACCCGCACTTCGCCGAGATCCTGTGGAGCATTGAAGCACGCGCGGATCACGCTGACTGCTGTCGCCAGGTCTGTGGCCGCGACCTGCTTGCCGAAGGCGGCGCGCAGTGTGGCAGCCTCCAAAAACCGGCGCAGGGCCTCACCCCGGATGATCCCAAAGACGTGCTGACCACCCACGATTGTCAGCGTCGGCGCCAGCTCTCCGGCTACCTGCAACCGGAAGATGCTCAGTCGGCCGTCAATCGGCTGGCAGTCCGCCAGCGTGGCGCCGCATGCCTTCTTCGCGGACGGTTCCCGGTTGATGATCGCCAGGCTCTCCGCCAAGAAGCGAAGGAGTGGCGCCCCGGCAACCAGCCCCAGATTGTGGCAGCCGACCTTCACGCTGACCGCCGCGTCCTCCTGCGGCAGCGACACAGTCAAGCTGGCGCCCGAAAGCTGCCCTGGATCTGCGGGATCAAGCTCCTCTGCCTTCACGGTGATGTCTACCGTTTGATCCGCCAGAAATTCTTCGAACCCCGGTTGCATCACGTCGATGCTCGTGGGCTTTCCTTCCTCGGCGCCCGCGCGCCGACCTTCCCCGTGTGTCTCACTGTTCATGGTTAACCCCTGGATGGCTGACCACTCGATGGCTCAACCAGAAAATCAACAACTTCCCTTCAAGTGCCCGAAAACCCTCGGCGCTCGGGCGCCTGACAAATCCGCGCAAAACCCTCCATAAGTCTTGCCGGCGCCGCAGCGGCCAACCCGTCCTCAGATCGAGTTGCTCCACGAGCCTGACAAGCTCTTCCATCTTCCACAGCCCCAAAACCAAAAGCTCGCCGTTCAACTCTGCGAGCGCTCTGCGCCGGGCCTCTTCACACCTCCATAGGAAACCCGTTCTGCCAATGGCCCTTGCGGAAACCGGCTCACCGATTCGCGCCAGCTCCATGGCGATGGCGGTGTATGGCTTGCGCGAGCGGAATCCCTCGAACATCACCTCGCGGGCCGCAGCCGAGAGGTTATCGGTTCGCCGATGGGTTAGCCGCAAACCCCGCGGCTCCAGCGTCGGGCGCCGGCGCGCCCCTACCACCAAGCGCGGGGGGCCGCTCCTGCTCTCAGGGCGCGTCACTGGTGTCGCGCTGGCCGCCGCGCTCACGCTCCCTCGCTTTCAGGAGGCGCCGGCCCGGCGCCGGCGCCAGCCAGCGCCGACCCGGCGAGAGTCGAAGACGAAGCAACGCAACCATCGCTCGAAAGCCGCAAGTCCCCACCGGCCGGCCCGGTGTCCGCGCCCCCTCCCGATGGACAGTGGGGCACCTCCGCCCCGGGATTGCAGTTCCGGTCCGCCGGGTGGATACTGGTCTGGTGATCCGTACGGCTGAGCAGACCCGACGCCTGAAGGTCCGACACGAGTTGCTCCACTCCTCGCGCGCGGAGTGCCTCCAGGATCGGCTCTCGTTCTGTGGCGGTCTCCGCCAGGTGGAGCAACCTGAGCAGCATTTTCAAAGTGGGGACGAGCTGCCCGGCTTCCCAGCGGGAAACCTCCCCAGCGTGCGGCCTTCCCGTCAGGCGGATAACCAAGGCGATCTGTCCCAGTCCGAGCCGGCGCCTAATGCAGCGGATCGCCTTTCCGAGATCAGTTTCCCGTATGGGATGCACTCTGGGTGGCCCCATATGCCCATGGTACGGAAGTTCCACGGTCCCTGTCAAGGGCCAAGGAGGGGTAGTGTCTGACCTCGCGTCTGCGATCCATCAAATCAGGGGGCGACTGGGTCTCACTACGAGGGAATTTGCCCGGCGTCTCGGGGTGAGACACACGGCTGTCAGCCGCTGGGAGCGCGATGAGATGCGGCCGGGATTCCTCGCGCTGAGGGAGCTGTTGAAGATCGCCGAAGGCACTGAAAAGAACCCACTTCTGGAAAGGCTCGCACGCTTACTGGAGCGATCCGGCCTTGCGGAGGAAGCCGCCCTAATGCAGTGGCGCAGAGCGGGAATGCTCGTCGAACTGCAATCACGGGGCTGGCGCTTGGTGTGGGAGGAGCCAGCGCAGCCCCAGCAATCAGCGACACCGCAACTTGCGGACTTCGCCGAGGTTGCGGCCCAGATCGTCCGGCGTGGTATGGAGGTCGATCCCTCGTTGGTGGAGATCCTGATGCTTTGGACTCGCCACGATACGACCGATGATTCCGTCCGGCGTTATTTCGCTGATGCAGCCAACTTCCTGGCGGTCTCGCTGGCCACCTGGAAAGCTAAGCGCACGGGCTAGGAAGCGGGCGGTTCGCAAGCTCGAGGCTGAGGGACCCCATGCCTGCGGCTACGCTTCACGCGCACGAGGTTTAACCCTCCAGCCGCCGTTTCTGTGGCTTTTTAGCCACAGAAACGGGGATACCCACCCAGGGGTAGAGGACGCGATTTTTCAGGCGTCTACTAAGACCTTAGTATACACGGCGGCTAAACCGCATCGCAACAACGGGTTAGGTCGGTGGTTTGGGTAAATAGGCTTGAAACTATATTTTGTCAACTTTTAAGTTGTTGATACTGCAGCACTTTTTGGAAAACACACGTTACGCCGGACGGGAGCCCCGCTGTGGACGGTAAGTCCTTTGTTTTGAGTACAGGTGTGAAATGGGAATTTGGCGTTTTCGCCTTTTTTTCGTTCCACACGCTTTCCTGGACAGGCTTAAAATCGTGGCGGGACCTGTCGCCCCTATCCTATTGATTCGATAGCACCTTAGGAACGCCCGACAGCCCCCGCCACCTACCTCACCTTCTTGCCACCTCCCGCCAGAATAGCGTGTGTACGTCTACGGCAACCGGGGACAGCCCGCGTGTTTCTTCGATTCTCAGCGCTCCACAAACAGGGAAACACGCGGGCTCTCTTGGAAATCCGAGACAGGCTTGGGTGTCCCCCCGCGGACACCCCGGCCTGTCCCAGGATTTCCATGCTTCTGGGTGCCGGCGCGCCGGCATGGCTCCGTGCTGTCCCCAGGACCGGCGATATGAGTGACTACCGCGCTATCGCCGGTGGTATAGTTGAAGGGGCGAAACATGCGGATAGTGCTCGCCATCGTTGGGCTGTTGACGGTTTGCGGCGCTGACGCCGCTCCCCGGGTCATCGCCGTGAGCATCGACGGCGTGGTCCACCCCGTCACCGCCGAGATCATCGCCCGCGCCATCGACCAGGCCCAGCGGGAGAACGCCGAGCTGGTGCTGATTCGCCTGAACACCCCCGGTGGACTGCTCGAGGCCACCCGCCAGAGCATCGAGCACATTGTCGCCTCCCCTGTGCCCGTGGTCACCTACGTCACTCCCAGCGGCGGACGGGCCGCCTCAGCCGGGTTCTTCGTTCTCGGCGCCGGCGACGTGGCGGCCATGGCCCCCGGGACCAACACCGGGGCCGCCGCCCCGATCCTGCTGGGCAAGGAAATGGACCCCGTGCTCCGCCAGAAGGCGCAGAACGACGCCGCCGCGTCCGTGCGCAGCATGGCCGCCAAGCGCGGCCGCAACGCCGCGCTGGCGGAGAAGGCCGTGCTGGAGAGCAAGTCGTTCACCGACAAGGAGGCCCTGGAGAACCGCATAATCGACCTGGTCGCCGCCAGCGAGACCGACCTCTTCCGCCAGCTCGACGGCCGCCAGATCACCCGCTTCGACGGCCGCCAGCAAACCCTCCGGCTCACCGGCGCTACCGTGGTTGAATACGAGAAGAGCCTGCGCGAGAAGATCATGAGCGCGGTGGCGGATCCCAACCTGGCCCTGGTGCTCATGGTCCTTGGCGCCTTGGGCGTCTACATCGAGTTCTCCTCGCCCGGCCTCATCGTCCCCGGGGTGGCCGGCGCCCTGCTGGTGCTGCTGGGGCTCTCCGGCCTGGCGCTGCTGCCCATCAACTGGCTCGGAGCGGCGCTGCTGGTGCTGGCGCTGGCCCTGTTCGTGCTAGAGGCCAAGATCGTCTCCCACGGCATTCTGGGGGCGGGCGGCGCCCTGGCCATGGTGCTCGGCGCCCTGTTGCTCATCGACAGCCCCGTTCCCGAGATGCGCATCCGGCTTTCGACCGCCGTGGGTCTGGCGGTCCCCTTCGCCGTGATCACCACGTTCCTGGTTTCCCTGGTCATCCGCGCCCGCGTCAGCAAGGTGTTCACCGGAACCGCGGGGATGGTCGGCGAGATCGGCGTGGTTCATACCGCCCTTGCGCCCAAGGGCAAGGTTATCGTGCATGGTGAGTACTGGGACGCCATCGCGGGCGCGCCGCTCGAAGCCGGCGTCCGCGTGCGCGTCACTGGTATCGATGGTCTGACACTCAGTGTAGAGCCCTTCACGGGCCACTCCGGAGGTTGATATGGAAGCCCCCTACATCGTCATCGCGGTGATTGTGCTGTACGCTCTTTCGTGCATCCGCATTCTCAAGGAATACGAGCGCGGCGTGATTTTCCGCCTGGGCCGCGTACTGCCCGAACCCAAGGGCCCCGGCATCATTCTGGTGTTCTGGCCCATCGACTCCATTACGCGCATTCCCCTGCGCGTCGAGACCCACGAGGTCCCGCCCCAGGACATCGTCACCCGCGATAACGTCTCGGTGAAGGTCAACGCGGTGGTGTACTTCCGCGTGATGGACGCCACCCGCGCCGTCATCCAGGTCTCCAACTACCTGTACGCCACTTCCCAGTTGGCCCAGACCACTCTGCGCAGCGTGCTGGGGGAGGTCGAGCTGGACGAGCTCCTCAGCCAGCGCGAGAAACTCAACGCGCGCTTGCAGGAAGTCCTGGACCGGCACACCGAGCCGTGGGGCGTGAAGGTCGCCCTGGTGGAGGTCAAACAGGTGGACCTGCCCGAGCAGATGGTGCGCGCCATCGCCCGCCAGGCCGAGGCCGAGCGCGAGCGCCGCGCCAAGGTCATCCACGCGGACGGAGAATTCCAGGCCGCCGCGAAGCTCGCGCAGGCCGCCGAAGTGATTCAGCGCCAGCCCGCGGCCATCACACTGCGCTACCTGCAAACCCTGGTGGAGATCGGCACCGAGCAGAACACCACTATCGTGTTCCCCTTGCCCATCGACGTGATTTCGAGGCTGACCGGCACGCCGAAACCCGAAGCAGCGGCCCCGGCGGAGACCTGATCCAGACCGCATGCCCAGAAACGAGGAAGGCGAGTTCGAGCTGGTGGTGGGCACCCGGCAGTTGCTGACCGTGGTGTTCATTCTCATGGTCCTGTTCGGAGTGGTCTTTTCGATGGGCTACTTCGTGGGCCGCAACGTGGCTGGCGAATCCCCGCTCGCCGCAGCCGCCGCCAAGCCCCCCGCCAACCCGGTCCCCGACTCCGCCAGGGTGACCTCCGCTCCGCCCTCACCGGTGGGAGATCCCGTCCCGGCGCCATCACCGGGGCAGGTTGCCGCAAACCCCGCCGCGGCTCCGCTGGTGGAACCTGCCAAGCCCCCCGCTGCCGCTCCAACCCTGGTAGCTGAGCCCGCGGCTGGCCAGACTTTCCTACAGGTAGCCGCGGTAAAGCGTCCCGAAGCGGAGCTGATCGTCGAGGTGCTTAAGAAGAAAGGCTTCCCGGCCATCACCGCGCCGGTCCCCAACGAGTCTCTTTTCCGCGTCCTGGTGGGACCTTTGGCGGACAACGCCGCCGTGACCAAGACCAAGACCGACCTCGAGCTGGCCGGTTTCCGCTCCATCGTCCGGAAGTACTGAGTGTCCGCCGCGCCGCCACGCCTGCCGCTCTGGGTCCGCAAGCCGCAGCGCGCAGTGGGTGCGGTGCACGCCCTGAAGCGAGAACTGCGCCGGCTCCGTCTCCACACCGTCTGCGAGTCCGCCCGCTGCCCCAACCTGCATGAGTGTTTCAGCCGTGGCACGGCCACCTTTCTCATTCTGGGCGATCGCTGCACGCGCGCCTGTGGCTTCTGCGCGGCGGCGGGCCGCCTGCCCGAGCCGCGCCCCGCGGCGCCAGATCCCGCGGAGCCAGCCGCCGTGGCCCGCTTGGCCGCTGCTCTCGGCCTGCGCCACGTGGTAGTCACCAGTGTCACCCGCGACGACCTGCCCGACGGCGGCGCCGCTCAGTTCGCCGAGACCGTCCGCCAACTCCGCGCCTTGCTCCCGCGGGCGCGCCTCGAGGCGCTGGCGCCCGATTTCCAGGGAGACGCCGCCGCTATCGCGACTATCCTCGATGCCCGCCCGGACGTCTTCGGCCACAACCTGGAGACCGTGGCCCGTCTCTACGGCCAGGTCCGTCCGCAGGCCCGATACCGCCGCTCGCTGGAAGTACTGGCCTTCGCCAAGCGCCGCGCTCCCGCCGTGCTGACCAAGTCAGGCCTCATGGCCGGCCTCGGCGAACAGCCCGGGGAGATCGAAGCGGCCCTCCACGACCTGCGAGCCGCCGACGTGGACATCCTCACCCTGGGGCAGTACCTCCAGCCCGCGCGCCACAACCTCTCCGTGGCCGCCTTCCATCCTCCGGCGCAGTTCGATGCCTGGCGCCACTACGGCATGTCGCTGGGATTCAAGGCCGTCTTCAGCGGCCCCCTGGTGCGCTCCTCGTACCTCGCCGAGGCGGTCTGGAAGCAGGCCGCGGGGGGTACCTCATGCTGAACCTGCTGCTGGCGCTGGCCACCGCCTTCCTGTTGGTCCTCAGCTTCCCCCGCTGGAATCTGGTCTGGATGGCGCCCCTGGCCCTGGCGCCGCTGCTAGTCGCCCTGGCCCGTGAGCACCGTCCCTGGCGCCGCTTCCTGCTCGGCTGGGTCGCCGGTGTCGCCTATTGGCTCGGAGTCTGCTACTGGATCCAGACCGTCCTGGCCCGCCACAGCGACTTGTCCGCGTTCCTGGCCGGGCTGGCTGTGGTCTTGTTCGCGTTCATCAAGGCCCTCCACCTGGCGGCATTCTCGCTGCTGGCCGGCATTGTCATCCGCCGCGCGTGGGCCGTGCTCGCGGTCCCTGCCCTCTGGGTCGCCATTGAGCGCACTCACGGTCCGCTCGGCTTCGCCTGGCTGGCGCTGGGCAACGCCGGCATCGACATGGGCATCCCCATGCGCGTGGCGCCTTACACCGGTGTCTACGGCCTCTCGCTGCTGTTCGCCGCCTTCGGCACGGCGCTGGCCCTGGCGGCCCTGCGCCGCCCGCGCCGCCACCTGGCCTTCCTGCTGCCGCTGGGATTACTCTACCTGCTGCCCCGCCTGCCCGATCCCCAGCGCGCCGACCGGCCGGCGGTCCTCATCCAGCCCAACATCTCCCAGGACGCCGACTGGACCGAACCCTGGGTCCAGCGCATGCAGAACCGGCTGGCGCTACTGTCCCTGGCGGCCTCCACCGAGGCCGGTCTTCCCGCCCCCGAGCTGATCGTCTGGCCCGAAGTCCCTCTGCCGGTCTACTACGACCGCAACGTGCAGTTCCGCGAACTCGTATCCGGAGTGGCCCGCCGCACCGGCTCTCACCTGCTCCTCAACGTCGTCGCCCACACAGCCGAGGACAGGCCCATCAACTCCGCCCTGCTCGTCGGCCCCGACGCCCGCCCCTTGGGCCGCTACGACAAGCTCATCCTGGTTCCTCTAGGGGAGTACGTGCCCGCTCCCCTCGGCTTCATGTCCAACGTCTCCAGCGAGCTTGGCGACTTCGTACCCGGCAGGGACCTGAAATTGCTCCGCGCCGGCGACCACCCCATCGGCGCCTTCATTTGCTATGAGGCCGCCTTCCCGGACCTGGTCCGCCGCTTTGCCGCCGGCGGCGCCCAGCTCCTGGTGAACCTCTCGAATGATGGCTGGTTCGGACCCACCGCCGCCCGCCACCAGCACCTCGTGATCGCCCGCATGCGAGCCGCCGAGAACCGCCGCTGGCTGCTGCGGGCCACCAACGACGGCCTTACCGCCACCATCGACCCCGCCGGCCGCGCCTGCCGTCACCTGCCCCCTTACGTCGAGGCCGCCGCGCACACCACTTTCGCCTACATCGACACCCCGACCTTCTATACCCGCTTCGGCGACTGGTTTGTGTGGCTATGTGCCGCGCTGGCCGCAGCCGCTCTGCTCCCATGGAGCCGGCTGAAGCCGGCTTCTACCCGAGGCGGATAGAATCCCGGCGGGCCAGGTCGCGGCCGAGGAAGAAGCGGTAGCCGGTGAATAGCAGAACCGCAGCCGCGAGCATCACAACGGCCACGGCGACGAAGACGCCGCCCAGGCTCAGGTCACGCTTGAGCACGCCTGCCAGCAGCACTCCAAGCCCGCCGGCGAAGGTGTTGAGGAAGTTCGACAGGCCGATGGCAGTTGAGCGCAGCGTCGGCGGAACCACGTCGCAAAGCAAGGGGTTCTCATTGGACTGGCCGAGATTGCGGAAGAAGGAGAAACCGAAGACGCAGGAGCTGACCACCATAACGCTGGCCTGACCCATGAAGACGAGCAGAAACGGCGCCGCGGCGACGTAACAGAAGCCGTGGAGAAGCATGCGGCTGCGCCGGTCCCGGGCGGCACAGCGGTCCGAAAGCAGGCCGCCGAGAAGCACGCCGGCGGTCGCGGCAACCTGGAGAGCGAAAGTGCCCGAGAAGCCCGCCCCGGCCAGCGACATGTGGTACGTCTCGCGGAAGTAGAGCGGCAGCCAATTGAGGAAGATCCAGATGCCCACGGCGCTGAGCATGGCCTTTCCGGCAATCACCCAGTAGGAGGGAATGCCCGCCAGGGCGCGCAAGTCCCGTGGGAGCGAAGAAACCGGCCGTCTCGATCCAGCGGGCGCTCGCTGTTCGCCGCGGGGCGCGGGCCGCAGAAGCACCCGCGTGCACAGCAGGGCCAGGACCAAGCCCAGGCCGCCCAGGGCAAAGAACCCCGGCCGCCAGCCGTAGTGGTCGCCCAGGTAGCCGGTGGCCACGCCGCCGACAATCATCCCCACGTTAAGCCCGGCGGAGTGCAGGCCCATGGCGGCGCCCCGCGTGGCGGTGCCATGGTAGTCCGCGAGCATGGCGGTGGCGGCAGGCAGGTACAGGCACTCACCAAGCCCCAGCAGCACACGCATGCCGATCAGGTGCCAGTAGTTGGCGGCAAAACCCGTCAACAGAGTGATGGCGCTCCACGCCGCCAGGCTGACCAGGATCAGCCGCCCGCGCGGCCACCGGTCGGCCAGCACGCCGGCCCAGGGCGATCCCAACGCGTAGGCCCACAGGAAGGCAGAGCCGATGCCGCCCAGAGCGACGTCGGAGAGGCCGAACGCACTGGGAGCG
>VFZS01000146.1 GCA_016871095.1 Acidobacteriota bacterium | reverse complement strand
GGCGGGGCCGAGAGCCGCACGCTAGTGTACTGCCTCGCAAATGGGTTGACAGCCGGGTGGTGGCGGCCGACAGGCTGAAGGCCTGCCCCACGCGGCAGCATTGTTCAGGTGTTTGCGAGACAGTACCATGGAAGGAGTATTGGAGTACACCATGAAGACATTTGTCCTAGCGCTCCTCAGGGAGGAGCAGGGCCAGGATCTGGTGGAATACGCTCTGATCGTGGCCGCCGTGGGGCTGGCCCTGATCAGCACGGTTCAAATTTTGTCCCAAGCCATCACCAGCCTGTATTCGAGCATCACGACGGACTTGGGCAGCATCGGGGCGACAGGCCAGTAGCGGTCTCGCACGGGTCGCTGTGACGGGGTCCGCGGAGGTTCGCTGCCCAGCCGCCAGCGCGCGTGGCGGGCCAGCGGGCGGCGCGGCGTGGCGGGCGTGGCTGGTTCCCGATCTGAGTCTGGGCGTCGCCCTGGTTATCCTGTTCTACTGTCTCACCCTGTTTGACGGCGTCCAGCGGTTCTTCCGTGATTCCGACAGCGGCTGGCACATCCGGACGGGAGAAGCCATATTGGCGACTGGCGCGCTGCCTCACGCCGACCCTTACTCCTTCTCTCGCGCCGGGCACAGTTGGCTGGCCTGGGAGTGGGGAGCGGATGTGCTGATGGGCGGCGCGCACCGGCTGGGGGGAGCGGGGTGCGTGGCGCTGCTGTACGCTGTGGCGATCGCCGGCGGGGTGTGGTTGTGGTTCCGCCTGCATTGGACGGTAGGAGGTAATTTCTTCTTGGCCTGCGTGATGGCCGCGCCGATGCTGTCGACCACCAGCCTGCACTGGCTGGCGCGGCCGCACGTGTTTAGCTGGGTGTTGCTGTTGGTGGCGGTCTGGCAGGCGGAGCGGGTTTCGGGAGCGCTCGCTGACGCTCGCGGCTCGGCCAGCGCCGGTTTGCGGTTGCGTGCTGGAACCGCCCTTGGCATCTTCCTGTTCGGCGCGGTGTGGGCCAACCTGCACGCCAGCTTCTTCCTGGCCCCGGTCATCGGGCTGATCTACGCCGCGGGCCATGGGGCGCGGCCCTGGATCTGGGCCGTGGACGCGCGGGTGGAGCGGCGCAAAGCGGTGTGGTTCTCGTGGGCCGCGGGGTGCGCCCTGCTGGGCAGCTTGGTCAACCCCTACGGGTGGAACCTCCACCGGCATGTGCTGGCGTACCTGGGTGATACGGAATTGCTGGCGCGGGTGGGGGAGTTCCAGAGCTTCAACTTCCACGCCGAGGGGGCCTTCCAGATCGTTGTGGCGCTGGGGCTGGCGGCGCTGGGAGGGCTGCTGGCGCTGGTGGAGCGCAGGCCGGCGCAATTGCTGATGTCGGTGGTGCTGCTGGTGGCGGCCTTGCGCTCGGCGCGGGGGCTGCCGGTGGCGGCTTTGCTGCTGCTGCCGCTGGCCAATGGAGCGATCACGGGGGCGCTGCGAAGGGCCCAGGGCCTGGCGCCGGCGCCGCGGAGCTGGCTCGATGGTTTCCTCGGATACTCGGACCGGCTGCGCGCCCTGGAGGCCCGCCTGGACGGGCGGGCCTGGGCGGCCGCGGGGCTGGTGCTGGCAGTGCTGTTGGTCCGGACGCCCGCCGTGGCGGCGCGGGCCGGTTTCCCCGCGGACGAGTTCCCGGTGGCGGCGGCCGCGGTGGTGGACAAGCTGCCCGGGAACATCCGTCTGCTGGCGCCGGACAAGTACGGGGGGTACCTCATCTACCGCTTCGAGGGCCGCCGCAAGGTGTTCTTCGACGGGCGGAGCGACTTCTACGGGTCGGGGTTCATGAAGGACTACATCCGGCTGATGCAGGCGCGCCCCGGGTGGCGGGAGCAGGTCGAGGCCTGGGGTTTCACCCATGCTCTGCTGCCCAAAGACTGCTCGCTGGCGGCGGCGCTGGAGGAAGCGGGTTGGAGGCGGCTGTACCAGGATGGGGTGGCGACCTTGCTGGGAAGACCAGGGAACCCGGGGAGTTGCGGAACTTGTTAGTTTGTATAGTGTTCCACAAAGATTGGGTGGTTGAAGGGTAGCTGATGGACCGTCGCAGAATGCTCACGATTTTCGGCATCGCCTGGGTGTCGGCGATGGCGCTGACGTGGTTCCTGTGGTCGCTGGCCAGGGGGCAGAAGAAAGAGCGGTTCGTGCAGGTGGTGGCCGCGGCCCGCGACATGGCTTCCGGCACGCGGCTGAGGAAGGCCGACCTGAAGACGCTCACCGTCCCCGAGCGGGAGCTGCCCAAGGGCGTCCTCACGCGGGTGGCGGATGCCGAGGGTCGCGTGCTGCTCTATCCGGTCACCGCCAGTGAAGTAGTGAATGCCACGCGGCTGACCTCCTGGAGCGGGGCCGAAGGAATTCCCGCCACCATCGAGCCGGGCAAGCGCGCCATCGCGGTGCCGATCACGGATGCCAGCGGCGTGGCCGGCCTGGTGCAGCCGCGCTCGCGGGTGGACGTGTTGTTCACGCGCACCGGCGCGATGGCCGAAGCCGCCACGGTGACCATCTTGCAGGACATCGAGGTGTTGTCGGTGGGCCGCATCACGCAGGCCGGCCAGACCGTGGACCCCAGGGCACCGCGCGTGCCCGTGGCCACCTTGCTGGTGACTCCCGAAGAGGCCCGCAAACTGGAGCTGGCCAAGAACCAGGGCAAGATCAGCCTGGCATTGCGCAATCCGCTGGACCGCTCGACCGCGGCCGACAACGCCCCGGTGACCGCCGAAGCCCTCGATCCTTTGGTGCATGCCCGCGCCGCCCGCGCCCGGCGCGGCCTGCCGCCGCTCGCCGGCGCAAAGCTCCCCGACGTGAGGGACGAAAGCGCCTGGCGCGAGCTGACGGGGCAGAAACCGCCTCCCCCCAAGCCGGAGCCGCCCAAGCCCAAACACGTGGTGGATGTCTTCCGGGGTGACAAGCACGTCCAGGAAATCTTCCAATGAGAGTCCGATTGTTCCCCATAGTATTGCTGATGTGCAGCGCCGCGGCGCTCGCCCAGACGCAGCCGGTGCAAGCCACCGCCGCGGCGCGCGAACTGGTGCTGGTGGCCGGGCGCGGAGAACTGATCCAGTTCGCCACCGAGGTGGTGCGGGTGGCCATCGCCGAGCCCAAGATCGCCGACGCGGTGGTGGTTTCGCCGCGCGAGCTGATGGTCAACGCCAAGAGTGTGGGGCGCACCACGCTGGTGATCTGGGAGAGCGGCAGTGAGCCGCTGCGTTACGAGATTCGCGTGGTGGCCGACAGTACCGAGATGGAGAACCTGCGCCGCGAGCTGCGCGAGCAGTTGCCCGGGGCCACGGTCAGCGTCACGGGCAACGAAGAGACCATGGTGCTGAGCGGGACGGCCAAGGACGAGGAGCAGTCCAAGAAGGCCGCCGCGCTGGTCTCGACCCAGACCCGCCGGGTGGTGAACCTGATCCGGACTCCGCCGCTGCCCGACCCCCGGCAGATCCTGCTTCAGGTGAAGTTCGCCACGGTGGACCGCGTCGCGCTGACCGAGCTGGGCTTCAACTACTTCAGCCGCAACGACACCACCCTGGGCAGCATGTCCACCCAGCAGTTCCAGCAGCCGCGCTTCTCCCAGCTCCAGTTCCAGGACCAGCGCTTCTCGGACACCACGGTCAGCGTCTCCGACTTCCTGAACCTGTTCATCTTCCGCCCCGATTTGAACATCGGCGCCACCATCCGGGCCTTGCAGGGGCGCAACCTGTTGCAGATCCTGGCCGAGCCTAACCTGATCGCGGTCGAGGGCAAGCCCGCCAGCTTCCTGGCGGGCGGGCAGTTTCCCTTCCCCACCATCACCACCACGCCCACGGGCGGCGCCATCGCTCCGGTGATCACGGTGCAGTTCAAGCCCTTCGGCGTGCAGTTGAACTTCACCCCCACGCTGACGGATTCGGGAGCCATCCATCTGAAGGTCAAGCCGGAGGTCAGCTCGCTGGATTTCTCCAATGCCATCACCTTGCAGGGATTCCTGATCCCGGCCATCGCCACGCGCACCGCGGAGACGGAAGTGGTGCTGAAGGACGGCGAGAGCTTCGCCATCGCCGGGCTGATAGACAACCGGGTGCAGCAGGTGCTGAACAAATTGCCGGGCTTCGGCGACATACCCATCATCGGGCACCTGTTCCGCAGCCGCTCGACGCGCAAGAGCACCGACGAGCTGCTGGTGGTGATCACCCCGCGCTTCGTGCGCCCGTTGAGCCCGGAGGAGCAGATCCAGTTGCCCGAGATGCCGGAGATCTTCCTGCCCCCGGCGGCGGGGAAAGGGCGCCCCAGCGCCCAGGTGAAGGACCCGAAGAAACCGGAGTTCGTGGGACCTCGTGGATATCAGGAACCCAAGTAGCGGCGGCCCGCGGTGGCGACTGCGGGCTGAAGCCCGCAGCGGCACGCTGAAGCGTAATGTCACTTAGTTTTCAGACCACCGCGCAGTTTGCCCCCCCCAGTGGGGCGGCTCCCCTGAGCCGCCGCCGGCCCCCTGGCCGGCGTTTTCCGGCCCCGTCGGGAGCCGACCAGGGGGTCGGCTCGCAGGCCGGGGGGCCTGCCCCACCAAGACTAAGTGACATTGCGCCAGAGCGTGCGCCACGGGCGGCAGGCACGGTGTCGATGGAGATGCTGGTGATCCTGGTGCCGGTGATCTTTGGGCTGATGGGCTTCGCCATCGACCTGGGCCGTCTGTACCTGATCCGGGGCGAGCTGAAGACCGCGGCCAACGCCATGGCCCTGGCCGCGGCGCAGGAGCTGATCGGCACGGAGATGGCCGGCGAGTACGCTACCGCGGCGGCCAAGGCGGTGCTGGACTCCGAGTCCGGCTACGGCAACCGCTACAACTTCGGCGGCACGGCCATCGGGACCACCAGCGGCATTCTCAGCAGCGAGGTCACCGACCCCAGCCTGTACGAGAGCCTGACTTCGGCGCTGGAAACCGGCGAAGAGGGGGAAGGCGCGACGGCGGGGGGCGCGACCGCCAAGTACGCCAAGGTGACGGTCACCGCCGACGCTCCGTTGCTGTTCTGGAGCTTTCTGCCCCTGGGCGTGGAGCGCAAGACGGCGGTTAGAGCGCAGGCGGTGGCGGGCATCAGCGCGCCGCTGTGCAGGGCCTGCGGCATCGAGCCGATGGCCATCGCGCCGGTCGATGCGGAAGACACCGTGGACTTCGGCTTCGTGGTCAACACCAAGTACACCTTCACTTACCTGTGCAGCGGGACGGCTCCGCCGACGCTGTCGGGCAACCGGGTGTACTACCTGGCGCTGAACCGTTACAACCAGGAGGCCACGGT
The DNA here is from genome assembly GCA_016871095.1 of Acidobacteriota bacterium. GTDB lineage: Bacteria > Acidobacteriota > Terriglobia > Bryobacterales > Bryobacteraceae > VFZS01. The sequence continues at coordinate 4,676 of VFZS01000146.1, read as the reverse complement.
GTTCGCCGACGAGGCCACGCAACTGTTCCGGATCGGTGCGCAGGGCCTGGCGCCCTCGACTAATCCGGCGCTGGCCTGCGTGAAGGTGGCCACCGGCTCCAGCGAGGAAGAGGGCGAAATGGTCTGGGAGTCGATGCTGCCGCGCAATTGCGATCAGAACCCGCCGACGGGCGTCACCTCGCTGCTGTGCGGCATGTGGACGCGCTTCGACGTGAGCTTGCCGGACAACTGCGCCAGCATCGCCGAGGTGGATTCCTTGCAGGCCTACCTGCCGGACACCGACGTGGCCGATATCGAGGAGTACGCCGCCTACACCGGCAACGCGCGGCGGATCATCACGGTGCCGGTGGTGGAAGCACTCCTGAGCAGCGGGGCGATGACGGTGCTGGGTTTCCGGCAGTTTTTGGTGGAGCCGAATCCCAACGACACCAACATCAACCCGCAGGACGCGGACGGACGCTTCGTGGCGCTGTACATCGGCAGCGTGGCGCCCGTGAAGCAGGGCCGCTTTGATGGCTGCCAGGTGGCGGCCGGTCCGGGGAAGGTGGTGCTGCACCAATGAGGCGGCGGGGCAGCACGGTGGTGGAGGCGGCGCTGTTCACGCCCATTCTGATCCTGCTGCTGATGGGCCTGGTGGAGCTGGGGCGCGTGGCCTACACCTACGTCGCGTTGCAGAAGATCCTCTACAACCTGGCGCGCTACGTGGGCACGCAGCAGGGCGTCAACTTCTGCGACGAGAGCGACGCCAGCGTCACCGCCGCCAAGAACGTGGCCCTGACCGGCAACACGGAGGCCACCACCGATCCCTTTATCGCGAATCTGACGGCCGAGCAGATCCAGGTGCGCATCGAGCGGGTGAACGCGGAGAGCGGCGCCCTGGAGCTGTGCGAATGCTCGTCGATGGGCTGCGACGCCAGCGCCGGGGGTCTGGCCCCGGACGCTATCGTGGTATCCATCCCCGAGGGCTATCCCGTGACGCTGCGCATCCCGCTGCTGCTGATGGATCCGATCCCGCTCAAGCCCCAGGTGCGGCTGCCGTATGGAGGCACGTGATGGGAAAGATGGAAAGGCAAGAGGCAAGAGGCAAGAGGCAAAAGGCAAAGGGTGGGGCGGTCCCCCTGGACCGCAAGCCCATCCCTAGGTGGGCTTGGCCGGCCCTGGGGGCCGGCCGCGGGTCAGGGGACCCGCCCCACAAAGCCCTCTGCGTGGGCCAGGCCGGCCAGAGCATGGCCGAGTGGGCCATCCTCTACTCGGCCGTGATCATGCCGCTGACTTTCGCGGTGATCTTCACGTCGGAGCTGGTGTGGGTGTGGCACAGCGTGGCGGAGATGACCCGCGAGGGCGCGCGCTACGCGGCGACGCATTGCTGGGACGGTTCCGGCGACAACGTCATGACCTACATGCGCGGAAAAGTGCCGGCGATGGTGGACCAGCAGCAGTTCCAGAACGGGGAGGCCGAGATCACGGTCGAGTATTTCACGCGCAACGCCGAGACCGGGACGCTGGAGGAATTCAGTTGCGACCAGGGCGAGTGCAGCACCCTGTGCGTCCCCGACCTGGTCCGGGTGGGGGTCACGAACTACTCGTTTCGGAGGTTTTTGGATTCGCTAGGTCTGCCGGGCGTTCCCTTGCCGGATTTCCGCACCACCGTGCCGATGGAGAGCGCGGGCTGCGACCCGGAACAGGCGACGTGCGTGCCTTAGGAGAGCCTATGCCCATTTCACTGCTGGTGGCTTCGAGCGACGAACACTTCCGGGAGATGGTCCGGGAGAACCTGCTGAACATCGCCAACGCCAAGGTGCTGGCGGAGTACCCCGACGTCTCCGCCAACCTGTACATCCGCGTGCTGCAAGAGCTGGAGCGGCATCCGGACGCGGCGCTGGTGGTGGACCTGGCCGGCGACAGCGAGACGGCGCTGAAGGCTTTGGAGAAAGTCAAGCAGGCGGCGCCGGACCTCTACGTGATCGCCTCCAACTACCACGCCGACGGGGAGACGGTGATCGCGGCGGTGCGCGCCGGCTCGAACGACTTCCTGGTGCAGCCCTTCAAGCGCATCGACTTCCGCGAAGCCATGAACCGGCTGGAGCGCGCGCCGCGGCGCAGCGGCGCCACCGCCAGCAAGCTGGGCCGCATCTACTCCTTTCTGGGGACCAAGGGGGGCGTGGGCGCCACCACCATGGCGGTGAATTTCGCCGCGGTGCTGGCCCAGCGCAAGCAGCAGAGCGTGCTGATCGACCTGGACTGGACCGGCAACGACGTGGCCATGCAGGTGGGCGCCTCGCCGCAGTACACGCTGCTGGAAGTGGCCGAGAACCTCAGCCGCATGGACCAGGCCCTGTTCGAGGGCTTCGTAACCCGCGACCCGCTGGGCTTCTTCCTGGTGGGTCCGCCCGATTCGCTGGACCAGCGCCACTTCTTCTCCGAGCCTATGCTGCGCGAGTTCTCCGCCTTCCTGGTGGAGAGGTACGAATCCGTGGTGATCGACGCCGGCCGGGCGGTGTCCGACGAAGTGGTGCTGGCGGCGCTGCAGGCCTCCTCGACGGTGTTTCTGGTCATCACGCAGGATTTCCCCACCATCCGCAACGCCCAGCGCTACCTCGCCTTCCTGATGCGGATGGGTTTCACCCAGGACCAGTTGAAGGTGGTGGTGAACCAGTTCACGCGGCGGGTGAACTCGAATCATGCTACGCTGGAACAGATCCAGCAGACCCTCAATCAACGGGTTTTCTACGGCATTCCCAGCTCGGCGGCGGTCCTGGCGTCCATTAATCGCGCCCGGCCCCTGACGGCGGACCGGCAGGCCGGAGGGGAGTGGGACCGCGCCTTCCGCGCCTTCGTGGACAAGGCCACCGGAGCCAGGACGCCGAACGACAGGGCCGTCGAGGCGGGCGGATAGGAGGGTTCAGGAGTTTTCTGAAGCATGGCCACACGCACCTTACCCCGGCCCACCACCGGGACGGAACGCTGGTTCGAAATCAAGAGCCAGATCCACTCGAAGCTGCTCAACTCGCTGTCGCCCGATCAGCTCCGGGCGCTGAACAAGGACGGGGTGCGCGGCCAGGTCGGCCTGGTGGTGGAGAAGCTGGTCTCCGACGAGGCCATCCCGCTGACGGTGATCGAGCGCGAGCGGCTGACCGAGGAGGTGCTGGACGAGGTCTTCGGGCTGGGGCCGCTAGAGCCGCTGCTCAAGGATCCCGCGGTGAGCGACATCCTGGTGAACGGCTTCGACAACGTGTATGTGGAGCGCGGCGGGCGGCTGACGGAAACCAACATCCGCTTCCGCGACACCGCCCACGTGCGGATGATCATCGACCGCATCGTTTCGGCCATCGGGCGGCGCATCGACGATTCCTCGCCCGTCGTGGACGCCCGGCTCAGCGACGGCTCGCGGGTGTGCGCGGTGATCCCGCCGCTGTCGCTGATCGGCCCGGTGCTGACCATCCGCCGCTTCGGCAAGAAGCTGCTGTCGACCGAAGATCTGCTCAAGAACGAGACCCTCACTACCGGGATGCTGGATTTTCTGAGCGGCTGCGTGGAGGCGCGGCTCAACGTGGTGATTTCGGGGGGCTCGGGCTCGGGCAAGACCACCATGCTCAACACCCTGTCCCGCTTCATCCCCGAGGAGGAGCGCATCGTCACCATCGAGGACACGGCCGAGTTGCAGCTCCAGCAGTCCCACGTGGTGCGGCTGGAGACCCGGCCGATGAACATCGAGGGCGCCGGGGCCATCACCCAGCGTGAGCTGGTCATCAATGCGCTGCGCATGCGGCCGGACCGCATCGTGATCGGCGAGTGCCGCGGCCCGGAGGCCCTGGACATGCTCCAGGCCATGAACACCGGCCATGACGGCTCCATGACCACGGTCCACGCCAACTCCGCCAGGGACGCCTTCAGCCGCCTGGAGACCATGGTCATGATGGCCAGCCAGCACATCCCCGACAAGGTGATCCGCCAGATGCTGACCTCGGCCATCCACCTCGTGGTGCACACGGTGCGCCTGACCGACGGCACGCGCAAGGTGAGCGGCATCAGCGAGGTGCTGGGGGTGGACGAGGAGCAGGTCGAGATGCAGGAAGTCTTCGAATTCGAGCGCAGCGGCATCAGCCCGCGGGGCCGCGTGCTGGGCAAGTTCCGGGCCACGGGCTACCGTCCGAGCTGCCTGGACCGGCTGAAGGCTTATGGCATACACCTGTCGCACTCCATCTTCCAGGAGGAGCACGAGGTCAAGTAGGGATGAAGCCTGTCTTGAGGCGATAGATGCTCTCGTTTACGCTGATCGCTTTCGCCATCTTCGCCACCGCCTTGCTGGTGGCGGGCTACCTGGTGTGGAGCGTTCCCCAACGGGAGCACCGCCGCCAACTGTCCGCGCGGATGCGGGAGGTGCGGGCGCATCTGGGCACGCGCTCGCGGGCGGCCCCGGACCTGGTGCGGCAGGAACGCCGCGGCTCGCTGGCCTTCCTGGGCGACTTCATCGCCTGGCTGGGCGTGATCCGGCGCTTGCAGGAATACATCCAGCAGGCCAACCTCTCCTACCGCGCCGCCGACGTCATAGTGGCGTGCATCCTGATCGGTGTGGGAGCGTGGTTTGTCTGGGGGCTGATCGGGTTCAGCCTGCTGCTGTTGCGCGGGCTGCTGACCCTGGCGCTGGCGGCGCTGCCCGTCATCCACATCCTGCG
>VFZS01000145.1 GCA_016871095.1 Acidobacteriota bacterium | reverse complement strand
AGAAATTGAGCGGATCACTCTGGGCGCTTGTCTTGATGCCGTGATTGATGTTGGTGTCGCTTTGACGGCTCCCCAAATACCCACGAAGGTTGGGGGAGAAGATCTCAGACCCGTGGTTCACGTAGAGGTCGTACAGCCACTCGGCGGGAATCGAGGTGACGTAGGCCTCCCATTTGTCGCCCTTCTGGCGGTAACCACCCGGCACAGAGAGCGTGAGCTCTTCACTGACCAGGATGGGAGCCTCCAGTGCCTTGTACCACTCTTCCAACGTCGTCCGCCCGACCTCCAGCGCAGTCACCTCGATGTCCTCGACCCCGGAGAAATCACGCCGAAGCGCGCTATTGACGGTGTTCTCAACGGTGATAAGCTCGTTGCGGACATTGGGGGACTCGGGGAGATTGTGGACATACCATAGGTGCAGACTCCGAATGGTCTATTCTTGGAGCGCCTGACGCAGATCTGTCGCCGCGGGGCGTAGTTTCTCTGGGAGGTCGGCGAGGTCGCGACTCAGGAGCCACGAGGCGGCAGTGTTCAAGTCCGCAGCCTTGTTGGAGGGGGCCGCTAGCCTCGATGTATTCCTGGCCTCGTATGCCTGCGCGACCAGACCCAGGCCCATCTCACGATCCACGAACACGAGGTCGCACTTCTTATCGTCGACGTCGTCCGTCAAGCTGTTCGCGGCGGCCGTGTGAATATCCTGGAGTTAGAACCTGATCTCGAGGGCAAACAACAGCCGGGCGTTGTCTCCATAAGTTCTGAGGCCGGCCCGGTTGTGGAGGGCGGCTTCGTGGGTCATAGAGGATACTCCTCCGCTCCTGGCGGTTGGGGTCGTCACAGCAGACATCCTACCAGAGTGCAATGTCGCTGGATGTTGGCTGCACTTGGCAAGCCGCCGCGCCCGCACGGACTTGTCCAACACGCTGTGTCGGCTGCGGAGATGTGTTGCCGCCCGCCTTGGTGCGATGATCCGCTGGCTGGCTCGGTGTGGCTCTCTGGAGTTACGGGGAGGCGGCATCGGCCCGCTGTGCAACCGCAGTCACATGCGACGGGGACTGCGTAAGTCGGCGGGCCGTGCCGGGACTGATCCCGCTGCGAGCCGAGCCGCTCTTCAGGTGTCCAGGTTGTGGACGGCGGGCCAGGGCCACCTCGCGCCCGTAACCAGGGACTGCGGCGCCTGGTACGCTGGGAAGAGAAATGAGACTTCCCGGGGGTGAGCACGCCATCGTTGATATCAGGAAGCTCCAGGACTACTGCCTGAATCCCTTGCATCCCCGTGGCCGTCACAAGGCCCGGGTATTTTCCTCGGTGCTGGGGCTGACGCAGGCGGATGCCGCCGACCTACGCAGGCAACTGCTTGATGCAGGCAGCCACCTCGAGGCGGTGTCAGGAGAACGGGACGCTCACGGGGAGCGCTACTGGGTTGACTTCGAACTCGTGCGGGGAGACCGGCGAGCCCGGGTGCGAAGCGCCTGGATCGTCCGGAGAGGCGAGCAGTTCCCACGGCTGACGAGCTGTTTTGTACTATTGGATTGAGGGACCCCATGGCAGAGGTCGCACTTCTGGCGGTTGTTGCCCTCCTAGAGGACGTGCCCGAGAAGGCGTTGCGAAGAGGGCAGGTAGGGACTGTCGTCGAATACCTCGGCCCCGGAGTGGTCGAGGTGGAGTTCGCCGACGACCTCGGCCGAACCTACGCCTCCCTCGCGCTTCGCGCCGAGCAGCTGTTGGAGCTCCATCACGAGCCCGGCCTCCAGGCCGCTTGATTCCAACCCCTGCGGCCACCCCACAGCGGCTTCCAGTTTGCTGCTTGTCCAGGACGTGCTGAAGACCATGATGGCGGGGGCCAAGGTGGCCATGATGACGTCGGCCCTGCTCAAGAACGGCATCGAGCACCTGGCCACGGTCCGCGCCGAGCTGACGGCCTGGATGGAGGAGCACGAGTACGAGTCCATCCAGCAGATGCAGGGATCCATGAGCCAGCGCTCGGTGGCCAACCCCAACGCCTTCCTGCGGGCAAACTACCTGAAGGTGTTGAGCTCGTACGCGCTGAGCCAGTAGAGGGCTGTTGCGGCCGACCTCGTGGAGCGGCCCCGGGTTTCGTCAGGCGCCGCGGAATGGCCAGCAAGAACTGCCGCCATCCTGGGCAGAACTGACACGCTACCTGGCTATAACTTGGTGGGTCTCGTAGGAGTACCCGAGCAGCAATGTGTCTTCGCTCGCCCGGCAGCGGACGACCACCTGGTACGATCTTGGGAGACGCCCATATGCCTCCTTCTTTAGCCGGTCGATGAGCTGTCGTACGTGGTTTGGGGAAGTGAACAAGGTCGCCGCGCCGTGTGTTCCAACCGAGGTAAGTCCGGAGAAGATCACGAAGGTCCTGCCATCGTTCGCGTGATCCTCACTCGGCAGAACCGTCACGAGCCCGAAGACTTCCTGGTACTCTCCCCTGGCCCCATGCCGCGGAAGGAGCTTCTTGCCTGCTTGCGGCCCACGTCCGAACAAGCCGACTACCTTCGTCTCCGGATCCAGCGCCGTGGTCCAGGGGGTTTGCTCCAGAAGGGCAGAGACGGTGCGGCTGTACCAGGGGGAGCCCAGGATTACGGCGTTGCGGCCTCGCATCGCGGGCAAGGGTGAGTTGGTCTCCGGCAGAATCCGCGGCGTTGCGCCGAGACTGCGAAGGACTCCGACCACCTGTGTGAGTGCCTGGACGTCTCCCATTTGAACGGCCTTCTGGACCGGCTGCATCGCGAGCGTCGCTTCGGGCGGCATGGGCCGGTAGCGGCTAAAAAGAGGATACAGTTCCCTGGCAACGGGGAGTTTCGGCACGTTGGCGGGCGTAACCGCCATGTAGGGCGACACCAACAGGTGCAGCGGAGTGGCCACTGAGACCAAGACGTCCGGGTCTTGGCCTAGTACAGGGGACCACGCCTGGCGTACCGCTGGATCGATGGAGGTTCCGTTCTCCAGACGGGCGCCGAGCAACCAGCCAGCCAACGGAACCACCAGCAAGCCCACCGCGAATCCGGTAACCCAACCCGGGATGGGGATCCGTCTCTTGGGCGCCACCTCCTGCGCTACCCGGTCGGGAGCGGCCGCTTCCTGGGCGCCCGCCTCCCTTGCCAGGATGAATCGCGGGACATAGGATCCCTTGGGCATTTCGATGCGGACGGGGGCTTCGGCGATCTCGGTTTCGTACAGCCTCTTGAGCCGCTGCCGGAGTTCGTAAGCGCGCGTGCGAACCGAGGAGTCCTCCAATGGCGAATACCCCTCCGGCCTGCCCAGAGCCTCAACGCCGATCCGGTGCTCCGTGAGTTCGGCAGCGTGCCCGGCCACCTCCATGTCGCACACCAGACGCAGGAACGAGCGAAGCTGCTCGGATCGAGCGAAGGTCTCGCTGGCCAGTGCGGCTTCGAGCGCAGCCCGCTTTTCACTGACGGATATCAAGCCCGCCATGGTGTTCTGCTGCTCCTCGATCAGCCATTCTACCGGAAGGGTCGGTGGCCAGCAACGCCCAGTCGTTTCAATTGGATGCGGGGTCTCGTAACGTTTATTAACGTGCGTTCAACCTCGGAGCACTTTTGTTATCTACTGTGGCCGGGGCACAATAGGGTTGGTCCTTGGAATGCGGCGGAGGTGAGACCATGCGTTCCCTTGTGGACAGAGGCATTGCGCTTGCGGCACTGAGCGCGCTGGTCGTCGGACTCAGCGTGCGCGTGTCGGTCGCGCAGGAATTCCGCGGAACCATACTAGGCAGCGTCACGGATCCATCGGGCGCGGTGGTGGCCGGCGCGAAGGTGGCGGTCACCGGTGAAGCAACCGGCGCCAGGGTGGAGGTTCAGTCCAATCCGGAAGGGAACTACCACGTGCCTTTCCTCCTGCCCGGGCGGTACACCGTGGAAGTGGAGTCCGCCGGCTTCCGCCGTCTCATCCGGGAGGGGATCATCGTCCAGGTGAACGACCGGATCACGCTGAATCTCTCGCTGGAACTTGGCGCGACGGCCGACGCGGTAAATGTAACCGCCGACAGCCCGTTGCTCCAGACCGCCAACGCCGATCTCGGGCAGGTGGTGGACCGGCACTTCGTGGATCGCCTGCCCATTGCCGCGCGCAATCCGATGACGCTGGTCGATCTGGCACCTGGGGTGCTAGGCTCCAGCGGGGACTACGGAACCGATGGGCAGACCCAAATCGCCATCAATGGGGGCAGCGGCGGCAGAGGTGGTAACGAAATCACCGTGGACGGCATTCCCAACACGAACCCCCGAGGCGGCGCCCGCGTCGTCACAGTTCCGATCTCCGACGCGGTAGAGGAGTTCAAGGTTCACACCACGATGTTCGACGCCAGCTACGGCCGCTCGAACGCCGGGGCGCTGACCTTCTCGACGCGGTCCGGGACCAACCGTTATCACGGTTCGGTCCACGATTACTTCCGGAATCGGGCGCTGAACGCCAACAGTTGGAGCCGGAACCGGCTGGGCCAGACCAAGCCGGTGGAGAGCTACAACCTTTGGGGCGGCACCCTGGGCGGGCCGGTGCGGATCCCCGGCTGGCTTGGACCTCTCGCCTATGACGGGCGCGATAAGACGTTCTTCTTCCTGTATTACGAGGACTCGCTCAGGAAGAACCCCGGCGGCCCGCTGGACCGCGTGCCCACGGCAGCCGAGCGCCAGGGCGACTTCTCGCAGACCCTGGCGCCCAAAGGGGCGCAGCTCCAGATCTACGACCCGTTCAGCACCAGGGTCTCCGGTTCGACGGTGACCAGAACTCCGTTTCCCGGAGCGAGGATCCCGGCCGGAATGCTCAACCCCGTGGGAGTCGCCGTCCTGAGTCTGTATCCGCTCCCCAACCTGGACGTTCCCACGCGCATCAACGCCTACAACTGGACCGCTTCGAACCCGACCAAGATCGAAACCGGCAACCTGGGCCTGAGGGTTGATCAGGTGATCGGGGCCCGGCACCGCCTGTTCGGGCGCTACAGCACCGTGAACCGCTACCAGGGCAAGGATCCGAATTACTTTGTGGGCCGGTACAACGACGACTTCATCCGGAGGCTCTTCCAGACCGTGGCGTTGGACGACAGCATCCTGATCTCGCCCACCCTGTTTGCCTCCCTGCGCTACGGCTATGCGCGAACGGTTCTGGAGCTGTGGAAAGACGGCAAGGATCGCGATCCCGCAACCCTCAAGCTCCCGGATATCATCGTCCGGAACCAGGCCACAGCGGGCTGGCCCCGGTTCAACCTGGGCGAGAGCCTGCCGCAGATCGGCGGCCGCTACCGCAAGCCCACCAACGACACCCACGCGCTGTTGGCCACCCTCAACCAGCTTGTGGGCCGGCACACGCTCAAGTTCGGCGCCGACTACCGGCTGATTCGCTGGAACGACTTCAACCCGGGCGAGTACGGCCCGGGCACCTTCACCTTCAATTCGGTGTTCACCCGTTCCGATCCGGAACGGTCCACCACCAGCGACACGTCCGGCACCGCTATGGCCTCGCTGTTGCTGGGCCTGCCGGCCAGCGGCGGGTTGGGTTATGTCAGCCCGCTTTCCCTGCAAAGTCACTACCTGGGGGCGTTCCTCCAGGACGACATCAAGCTCACCCCCAAGCTCACTCTGAACCTCGGCCTGCGCTACGAGGTGGAGACGCCCTTCACCGAGCGGTATGACCGCATCAGCTACGGCTTCGACGAGAAAGCCGCGGTCCCGGTCAGCGTGCCCGGCATGGAGATCCGGGGCGGGATCCTGTTCGTGAATCAGGGCGGCCTGCCGCGCCGTCAGGGCAAGGTGGACCGCAACAACTTCGGGCCGCGCTTCGGCTTCGCGTATGCCGTTCGTCCCAAGACGGTATTCCGGGGCGGTTACGGGGTCTTCTTCTCCAGCGGCATCGTCAACCAGCAGGACCAGGATCCGGTCCGCATCCGGTCCTTCGACGCCACTACACAATACGTGGCCTCCATCGACGGCAACCGGAAACCCTTCACCACCATCAGCGACCCATTTCCCAACGGTTTGTCACAGCCCACCGGCACCCAACTGGGCCTAGCCACGGAACTCGGCAATTCCATCGAGTTCCTGGACCCCAACCGGACGCTTCCCTACATCCAGCAGTGGCAATTCGGTCTCCAGCGGGAGATGGGATGGCAGACCGTAGTGGAAGCGGCCTACGTGGGCGTGCACAGCCTGAGGCTGTTCGGCAGCTACGACCTGAACCAGAAGCCGGATCAGTTCCTGGCCCTGGGAGCGGCGGAGAACACCAGCGTGCCGAACCCCTTCTATGGCGTGTTCCCGGCCACCTCCACGCTTGGACAGGGTAGGACGAGCACCCAAGGTCGCTTATGGGTCCGCTTCCCCCAGTTCACCAGCGTGACCATGAACGGGGTGAATGCCGGGCGTGCGCTGTATCACGGGTTGCAGGTGCGGCTCCAGAAGCGCCTGTCGCACGGCCTAGCCTGGGTGGTGAACTACACGAGCTCCAAGACCCTGGAGTACGATCCCTACAGCCTGGTCAACGAGCGCCACTACCGCACCGTCTCGGACGTGGACCGGCCGCAGGTTCTCAGATTGTTCGCGACCTGCGAACTGCCGGTCGGCCGCAAGCGGGCGCTGGGCGCCGGCTGGCCGCGATGGTTGGATCTCGTCGCCGGCGGCTGGGAGGCGAGCGGCGTCCTCAGGCTCACCAGCGGAGAACCCTTGAGTATCGCTGAGCGGCGCGGGCGGCCCGTCCCCCTGCGCAATCCCAGGTTGAGCGGCAGCGTCAAGGACCGCTTGGGTGACCACCTGGACCCGGTCACCCGGCTCCCGATGAATCCATACTTCGACACCGGAGCCTGGCAGGCACTGGCCTCGGACTACGTCATCTCACCGGAGCCTCCGCGGCTGGACTGGCTCCGCGGCCCGCGGGAAAGGCTGCTGACGCTGGCGCTGCGCAAGCTCTTCCGGTTTTCAGAAACCGCCGATCTGGAGATCCGCGCCGAGATCGACAACCCGACCAACACCCCCGCGTTCGGCAATCCGGGGACGAACATGTCCGGCCCGACGACCTTCGGGGTGATCACCAGCGGTGGCGGTCCGCGGACATTTCAGGTGGGAGCGAAGTTGAAATTCTGACCAGCGTTGGAGTCCTGATAGCCATGCGCTCATTCATCCTCCTGCTAGGAATTCCCCTGGCTGCGCCGGCCACTGTCCACCGCGTAGACTGCCGCGAGGGGAAGTGGCATTCGATGGCCGCGGTCAACGCCGTCGGTCTCCAGCCCGGCGACCAACTTCTCCTCCGGGCGGGCTGTCGCTGGACCGGGACCCTCAGCCCCAAAGGTTCAGGCAGCGAAGGCAAACCCGTCATCATCGACCGTTACGGCGACGGACCGCCGCCTCGCATCGATGGCGCCGGCGGGGAGGCCGCTTTGTTCTTGCGCAACCAGGAGTTTGTAGAAGTCCGCAACCTCGAACTCACCAACGACGCTCCCGAACCCGGCCTGCGCCGGGGCGTGCTTATCCGGGCCGAGAACCTCGGCCGCGCCCTGCGTCACATCCGCCTTACGGGCCTCCACATCCACCACGTCAAGGGCCGGCTGGGCGCCGACATGGTTTCCAAGTGCACAGGTGGCATCGGTCTGGAGGTGGTAACCGAACAGAAACCCACGCGCCTGGACGACGTCCTCATTGCGGACAACCGCATCCGCGCCGTAGACAGCGTGGGAATCTACCTCCACACCGATAGCGGACCTCACCCACGCGATCCGCGGTGGGAGCAGCTCCGGCACACCCGAGTGGTCGTCCGCAACAACACCCTGGAAGACATCGGCAAGAACGCAGTCTGCCTGCGCGCCTCGCTGGAGCCCCGCATCGAGCGCAATGTGGTTCGCAACGCCTCCGCCCGTTATCACGGCAACGCCATCTATGTCTTCGGCTGCAAGAACGCGCGAATCCAGTTCAACGAAGTGTCCGGCACCCGCTTCCACGGGCTGGAGGGCGCCGCCTTCGACAGCGATTACAACTGCGAGGGGACCGTGATCCAGTACAACTACAGCCACGACAACGGCGGGGGCCTGGTGAACCTCTGTAACAACCCCGCGTCGAAGCCGCCCCGCGGCTACAATGACGGCACTATCGTGCGCTACAACGTCAGTCGCAACGAAACCTATCGCGTCATCGGCTTCGACGGACCGGTGACGAACACCCATATCTACAACAACACCATCTACGTCGGGCCCGGGCGCAAGCCGCGGATCATCGAGTTCGATCGCTTCGGCAAGTCGCCGGGCTACGCCACCCGCGCCTGGTTCCGCAACAACATCATCGTCAACGAAGGCGAAGGGTCCTATGTGTGGGGTGAGGCCACCGAGATCGTGTTTGAGGGCAACTGCTTCGCTGGCCGTCATCCGCACGGCGAGCCGCAAGACCCCCGGAAGATTACCGCGGATCCCCGCTTCGAGTCTCCGGCCACCGTCGGCGAGGGACTGGCCTCCGCCGGCGGCTATCGTCTGAAGGACGACTCGCCCTGCGCCGCTTCCGGCGTCGTCATCCCGGCCAACGGCGCTCGCGATTTCCTTGGCGCGCCACTGCCCGCTGGCGCGCCGGACCGCGGCGCGATCCAGCGGTAGCTCTCGGCAGGAAGCAACCACCTGAGCCAGCCTCATCCTTCGCCAGCGGCGGAGCGCACCAGGCGGCTACTATGAGAAGACGATGGCATGAGCCTGGACGCGTTATTCACGCTCTTCACCGGCCTGCCCCGGCAGGGGCCGGGCAGCGACGAATCGACTCTGGAGGCGCTGCGGCGCCTTCCGTCTCCGCAGAAGGACGCGCTGGTGCTGGACATAGGCTGCGGGACGGGCCGGCCGACCCGGGTGCTGGCCCGAACGCTGCGCACGCGGGTGACCGGCATCGACATCCACCAGCCGTACCTGGATGAACTGGCGCGGGCCGCCGCCCAGGAAGGCCTCTCTGAATTCGTGGAGACCCGCTGCCGGTCCATGGAGGCGCTGGACTACGCGCCGGGCAGCGTCGATCTGATCTGGTCCGAGGGCGCGATCTTCGTGCTGGGTGTGGCCCAGGCGCTGCGCCGGTGGAAGACGCTGCTGCGGCCGGGAGGGTTGCTGGTATTCACCGATGTGACCTGGCTGGAGGCGGACCCTCCAGCCGAGGCAGTGGCCTTCTTTGCGCAGGAGTACCCCGCGATAACGACCCTGGAAGAGAACCGGCGGCTGGCCGAGTGCGAGGGGTACGAAGTCCTGGATGCGTTCTCGCTGCCAGCCGCGGACTGGTACAAGGAGTACTACACTCCCCTACGGGAGCGCATAGCGCGGCTGCGGCCCACGCTCGCGGCACAGCCCGAGCTGGCGGGGGTGGTGGCCTCGACCGAGCGCGAAATGGACCTGTTTGACCGCTTCAGCGCCGCCTACGGCTACGTGTTCTACTTGCTCCGCAAGCCGCCGCTCCCGGGTGCTGCGTAATCGAGCGGCCTCCGCAAGACGGCTATGCGTCAACGGTGACTGAATCGGCGAACGCCCTGAAAATCTCAGAGTTGGAAACCTTGGTGGCCTCAACCAGGTCCCGAAACTCCTCGATCACACGCCTAGCCTCTTCCGAATTGTTCAAGCCCGAATTCACGGCAGGACGCAGACGTTCGCAGAACGGAATGGTGGCTTCGACAATCGGCCGCCACAGATCCTTGGCTTTGCGCGGCGACACGTGGCCGCCAAACGACAGCCTGAACGCGTTCGGTACAGCCCTGCCGAGAATGGTCTCCATGCACTTCGCGATGGCCGCAGCAAGAAGAAACGTCGCTCCGCGCATCCGCGGGAACTCCAACTGCTTGCCCTCGACCTCGGTCAGGGATGCGGAACCCTTTGCCTTCAGATCCAGCTTCCTGCGTTCGATCGCCTTCAGAAGGGAGTAAGCCATCACTATATGTCTCCCGGTCGTCTGGTCTGAGAAGTAGCGCGCATACAACTTGTCAGAAATCCAGATCTGCGACCGCTCGTTGTACGCGACAACCGGTTCCT
>VFZS01000144.1 GCA_016871095.1 Acidobacteriota bacterium | reverse complement strand
GCAGTGGTTCGTTGGGCAGTACCGCGATGAGATCGGGCCCAGGGCGTTTGCCGGCATCGGGAAGTGGTTCGACGGCGGCGTGCGCAACTGGGCACTCTGTGACGTGGTCTGCGGGGAGTTGCTCGCACCGCGGCTGGCGTGCGGCGCGGTCAAGCTGGACGCGCTCAAGAGCTGGCGCGCCTCGCCCCACAAGTTTAAGCGCCGCGCCGTGCCGGTGGCCATGCTGGGGCTGCTGGGAAAGCGGGGACAGGCCGCCCTGTCCACGGGGGCGGCGCAACGGGGACAGGCTGCCCTGTCCACGGAGGCGGCGCAACGGGGACAGGCCGCCCT
Organism: Acidobacteriota bacterium; assembly: GCA_016871095.1. Classification (GTDB taxonomy): domain Bacteria; phylum Acidobacteriota; class Terriglobia; order Bryobacterales; family Bryobacteraceae; genus VFZS01. Next base: position 9,763 of record VFZS01000144.1, on the reverse strand, counting down.
GTCCACGGGGGCGGCGCAACGGGGACAGGCTGCCCTGTCCACGGAGGGACAGGGTGGCCTGTCCCCGTTGTTGGAGTTTCTGCGGCCGCTGATGCGGGATGCGGAGAAGGTGGTCCAACAGGGACTGGGGTGGTTCCTGCGCGAGGCCTGGAAGAAGCAGCCCGAGCCGGTGGAGGCGTTTCTGCTGGAGTTCAAAGACACCGCCCCGCGGATCATCTTCCAGTACGCCACCGAGAAGATGACGGCGGCGCGGAAGGAGCGGTTCCGGAGGGCAAAGGCAGTGCGGGGCTGAAAGCCCCGCGCAGGCTGAAAGCCTGCCCCACTGGTTATTCGTAGGGGATGCGCTGGCCGTCCAGGAGGCCCTTCATGTAACCGATGGCCAGCATGCGGCCCAGGATGCCGTAGCCCGGCGACTGGTTGTCCTCCCCTTCGATGGTGGGCGCGTGGTCCGGGCGCATGGGGCCCTCGAAGCCGTTGTCGTGGTAGACCTTGAGCATCCGCGCCATGTCGGTGGGGCCGTTGTCGTGGAAGGTCTCGCGGAAGCGCTCGCCCTGGCCCTCGATGTCGCGGAAGTGAATAAAGAAGATCTTCTTCTGACGGCACCACTCGCGCGCCAGGGCTTCGATGTCCTCGCCCATGGCCTTGAAGTTGGCCTGGCAGAAGGTGACGCCGTTGACGGGGCTGGGCACGATGTTCATCGCGCGGCGGTAGTTGGCGGCGCTGATGAGGATGCGTCCGATGCCGCGCAGGGGCGAGATGGGGGGATCGTCCGGGTGCAGCGCCATCTTGACGTTGGCCTTCTCGGCAACGGGGATAACCGCCTTGAGGAAGTAGGTGATGTTATCCCACAGCTTCTGCTCGCTGATCTCCCCCCAGCGGGTCAACCCCTGTTCCTTGGCCGCGCGGTTGTCGAACTCGCTGGTCAGCGCGCCGCCGCGCTCGGGAACATCCACCTTGGTGCGGTACCAGCCCAGGCCGGCCATGAAGTTGTAGCAGACCATGTTGATGCCGACCTGGCTGAGGGCCTGGATGGCGGCGATGTAGTTCTCGATTTCCTCGTCGCGGCCGGGCGCGCCCAGCTTGATGCGCTCGGCGGGGACGGGGTGGCTCTCCACGCCGGCGATGGTCATGCCGGCTTCCTTGTACTCGGCCTTGACCTCCTCGAGGGCCGCCACGTACTGATCCCGGGGCGCCCGCGCCAGCACGCCCGCCACACCCGCGATGACGTGGTTGACGCCGATCTGGCGAGCCAGCCGGAGCCTGGCTGCCGGTTGCGTGCCCAACGCCAGCGCCAGCTTGATGCCCGTCTTGCCGGGGGCGGGCTTGCGCAGCGGCCCGCGCTGAGCCAGGGCCGGGGCGGCGCCGGTGGCCGCCAGCGCGGCCAGCGTTCCCTGTAGGCAATCTCTGCGAGTGTGTTTGGTCATCTTGCTTTTGATGCTAACAGACGCGGCCAGCCGTTCGCGCGGAAGCTGTCGTACAATCGGGCCATGAAGCCTCATGTGAGAGTGAAGAGCAGGCGGACCTTTCTGGGCCTGATGGCGGCCGGCGGCGCGGCGGCGCAGTCCAGCGCACCCGCCAAACCCGGACAGCCGTTGACCGACCAGGACAAGATCGATGTCGGGCAGCGCGGTCCGGAGATGATCCAGCGGGCCTCGGCGCTGGGCGCGGAGAACTTCAAGCAATGGAGCAACTGCGCCCAGGCCACCATCGGGGCCGTGCAGGACGCCCTGGAGTTCGTGCCTAAGAACGGAGACGTGTTCCTGACTGGCAGTTGCCTGCATGGGGCCGCCACGGCCACCGGCAACGCCAGTTGCGGCGCCTTCACTGGGGCCGGCATCGTGATCGGCCACGTATGCGGCAGGACGCGGGCGCGGGCCTCGGAGCGCGAAGCCCAGAAGCTTGCCACGGCGCTGGTGCGCCAGGTGGCGGGCAAGTTCGAGGAGGCGTACGGCAGCGTCATCTGCAAGGACGTGCGCGCGAAGGTCGAGAAGAAGTGCGCCGAGGTGGTGGCCCGCGCCTCCAGTTGGACGGCGGAGGTCATCCTGAAGCAGTTTGCCAAGAGCGAGAAGGTGTGAGGGGCGAGAAATGGATCGCCGCGCTTTTGTGGGAGCCGCTGCATCAGGCGCCCTCGACCGGAGCGCCGCCAGCGATCGCGTCCGCGTCGGCTTCATCGGCTGCGGCGGCCGCGGGCGCAGCCTGCTGAGCATCCTCTCGCGATGCCCGGACGTGGACATCCCGGTGATCTGCGATGCGATCGGGCCGCGGATGGAGCAGGCCAAGGCGCAGCTCGCGAAAGCCCGCTTTCCTCAGAAGCCCATGACCGTGGTGGATTACCGGCGGGTGCTCGGGTGGAAAGACTTGGACGCCGTCTTCATCGCCACCACGCAGCACTGGCACGGGTTGCCCTTCATCCACGCCTGCCAGGCGGGCAAGCACATCTACGTCGAGAAACCGCTCTCGCACACGGTGGCGGAAGGGCGGGCCATGGTGACGGCGGCGCGCAAGCACGGCGTCATCGCGCTGGTGGGGACGCAGCAGCGGGCCGGCGCGCACTATCGGAAGGCGGTCGAGATCGTCCGCTCGGGACGGCTGGGGAAGATCGGACTGGTGGAGTGCTGGAACTACGCCGACCGGGGGCCGCGGGCGGGGCGGTATCCGGACTCGGAGCCGCCACCCGGATACCACTGGGACTTGTGGCTGGGACCGGCGCCGTACGTGCCCTTCAATCGCGCGCGGCTGGAGCACAACTGGTGGTTCGACTACGGCGGAGGCGTGCTGGGCAACTGGGGGCCGCACCACTTCGACATAGTGTTCTGGGCCATGGGAGTGGATGCGCCGGCCACGGCCGTGGCCACGGGCGGGAAATACGTGATCGACGACCTCGCCGATACGGGCGACGTGATGGAAGCGTCGTGGGAGTTCCCGAGCTTCCTGCTGACCTTCCGCCAGCGGAGCTTCAGCAATTTTCACCATCTCCAGTCCAGGCCCCGGCACTACGGCATCTGTTTCTACGGCCGGCAGGCGACCCTGGTGATTGACCGCTTCGGCTATGCGATCTACAGCAACAGCGGCAGCAAGCCGTACCGGTTGTACCAATTCCCGCTCGAGCCTCCGGTCGAGACCATGGAGGGGGTGCAATCCGCCGATCCCGGCCAGGCCGCGGCCAAGGGCGCGCAGGACGGGGCGTTCCAAAGGATGTTCCTGGATTGCGTGAAGCAGCACCGGCAGCCTGCGGTGGATCTGGAGTTCAGCCACCGGGTGAGCGTGTGCGGCCACCTGGGGAACATCGCCTGGCTGACGCGGCGCAGGATCCAGTGGGACGCGAAGAAGGAGACCATCCCGGGGGATCCCGAGGCGGCGCGCCTGCTGGCGCGCCCGCGCCGGAAGGGTTACGAGTTGCCGAAGGTGTGAGGGGAAGCACAAGCTAAAGCTTATGCCACACGGCTCACGCAGGGGCTTTCTTCTGTGCGCGGGCGGACTCGGCGCCTTGCGCGGCGCGCCGGCGCCGAGGCGCAAGTGGGCGCCGAAGGTCGCCGAGAACATCGGCTCGCTCGACGAGGCCACGCTGCGGTGGCTGGCGCAGATCGGCGTCGAGTGGGTGGACCTGCAAGGCGCGGAGGCGGTGGATCGCGGCAAGAAGGGGCATTGGACGCCGGATGACGTCCGCGCAGTGGTGCAACGCTGCGCGGAATTCAATCTCAAGGTGGCGGCCATCACGGTCCCGTTCGCCTGGCAACTGAACGCGATGCTGGGCAAGCCCGGGCGGGACCGGGACATCGAGAACATCTGCCGGAGCATCCGCGCGACCGGCGCGGCCTCCGTGCCGGTGTTCCAGTACCGGTGGTCGCCCGACTTCTACTGGGGCCCGGAGATGGGCTACCAGCGCGTGCCCGGCCGGGGCGGCGCGCTCTACACCGCCTTCGACTTCGACCTGGTGAAGGACAAGCCACCGTTCGAGGAGCTGGGCCCCATCTCGCGAGAGGAACTCTGGACCCGCCTGCTGTATTTCCTAAAGCCGTTGACGGAGGCCGCCGAGAGAGCCGGCGTCAAGCTCTCGCTGCATCCCAAGGATCCGCCGCAGCCCGTGGTGAGGGGCGTTGCGCGGCTGTTCACCAACGCCGGGCAGATCGAGGAATTCCTGGACGCCGTGCCCAGTCCGGCCAGCGGGTTCACCTTCTGCCAGGGCACGGTGACCGAGATGGGCGCGGACGTGATCGACGCCATCCGGCGCATCGGCGGGCGCGGCCGCATCCACCACGTTCACTTTCGCGCGGTGCGGGGGCGCGTGCCGCGGTACGTCGAGACCTTCATCGACGAGGGGGACGTGGACATGCTCGCGGCGATGCGCGCCTACAAGGCGGTGGGTTACGAAGACGCGCTGGTCTCCGACCACACGCCGCAGCTCACCGGTGATCTGCCCGGCGGCAAGCTGGGCCGCACTTTCTCGCACGGCTACATCCGCGCGCTGATCCGGGCGGTGAACGCGGAGGACTGAAGCGAAGCCGACCAGGGGGCCGGCTCGCGGGCCAGGGGGCCCGCCCCACGCTATCAGACGCGGGCGCGGGCGGCGCGCCAGCCGGCCTCCAGCACCGCGCGGAGTTGCTTCAGCAGGGCGGCCTGGGAGGCGTCGCGCGCCAGGTTGGTGTGCTCGTCGGGAGCGGTCTGGTGATCGTAGAGTTCTTCGTCGGGGTAGGGACCTTCCCAGCGGATGTAGCGATATCGGTCGGTGCGCACGGCACGCCCCACGATGCCCTCGGGGGCCGACACCTGGGTGAAGGCTGCGCTCTTCCAGGCGCGCGCGGGGTTGTCCAGTAGCGGGACAAAGCTCTGGCCTTCCAGATGCCCAGGCCGCTTGAGGCCGCATAACTCGGCCACGGTGGGGTAAACGTCGATCAGCTCGACCAGCGCGCGGGAGGACGCGCCGCGGGCGCGCCGTCCGGGCGCCGCCACGATCAGCGGCACGCGCGCGGATTCTTCGAAGAGGCTACGCTTCTGCCAGCGATGGTGCTCGCCCAGGTGCCAGCCGTGATCGCTCCAGAAGACGATGGCGGTGCGGCTGGCCTGGCCGGTGCGCGCGAGGGCTTCGAGCACGCGGCCCACCTGCCAGTCCATGTAGGAGATGGTGGCGTAGTAGCCGCGCAGGGCCTCGCGCTTGTCGCTGTCCTTCATGCCCATGTCGTTGGCGCGGGTGTTGATGGCGATCTCACTGGCCCTGGGGATGTGGGCGAGATCGTTGGGCGGGTTGACCACCAGGTTCATCTTCTCCAGCGGGTACAGGTCGAAGAAGCGCTCCGGCGCAACCGAGGGCACGTGGGGCCGCAGGAAGCCGAGGCCCAGGAAGAAGGGCTGATCGCGGCGCTGGTGGATCAACTCGATGGCCTGCTCGGCGGCGCGATCGTCGGCCTGGTGCTTGCCCTCGCCCTTGAAGCTGATCCAGTGGAAGGCCCCGCCTTCGCCGATGTGGGGCGTGACGTTGCGGCCCTCGCCGGGCGTCTTGTTCTCCAGCCCCGGCGGGCTGATGGCGACGTCCCAGGAGGGCGGATCGTCCCACTTATTGGTGCCCACCGAGCCGGGCACGTTCATGTGGTACATCTTGCCCAGGCGCACCGAGTGGTAGCCGTTCTGGCGGAAGAGCTGCGGCAGGGTGAGCGCGTCGGGCACGGTGTCGCGGATGGCGATCTCGTTGGCCCATATGCGTGTGGAATCAGGGCGCAGGCCGCTCAGCATCGAGGTGCGGCTGGGGCCGCACAGCGGGTACTGGCAGTAGGCGCGGTCGAAGCGGACGCCGCGCGCGGCCAGCCCGTCGAGGTGCGGCGACTGCACGATGGGGTGCCCGTAACAGCCCAGCGCGTTGCGCAGGTCGTCGGAGGCGATGAACACAACGTTGGGGCGGGGCGCGGCGGTCTTCCGGGCGAGCAGCACAGCGGGGGCGCCGGCCAGAAACGATCGGCGGGTCCAGGCGTTCGACATGACGATTAGTGTATCGCGGTAGACTGGCCGCATGGACAGTACGCGCAGGCTCCGCGGCGTGGCCATGGGCGCCGGGTATTTCTCGAAGTTCCAGTACGAGGCCTGGACGCGCATCCCCGAAGTCGAGATCACCGCCATCTACAACCGCACCGAGTCCAAGGCGCGGCGGATGATGGCGGCGTACGGCATCCCGCGCTACTACGCCGACTGGCGGGAGATGATCGACCGCGAACAGCCCGATTTCGTGGACATCATCACCAACCCGGAAACGCACGAGGAGATGTGCGCGCACGCTGCGCGGCGCGGGGTCCACATCATCTGTCAGAAGCCGCTGGCGCCCACCTTCGAGGAGAGCCGGCGCATCGTCGAGACGGCGCGCGCGGCGGGCGTACGCTTCATGGTGCACGAGAACTGGCGGTGGCAGCCGTGGTACCGCAAGATCAAAGAGATCCAGCAGGCGGGCGACATCGGCGAGTTCACGCACCTCTACTTCCGCATGCGCATGGGAGACGGCTGGAGCCCGGATGCGTATCTGGAACGTCAGCCGTTTTTCCGCGACTATCCCAGGCTGCTGATCTACGAGACCGGCGTACACTTCATCGACACCTTTCGCTACCTGCTGGGCGAGGTGACGGAGGTCTACGCCAACCTGCGGCGGCTCAACCCGGTGATCAAGGGTGAAGAGACGGGCCAGGTGTTCTTCCGGTTCGCGCGCGGAGCGACGGCCATCCTGGACGCCAACCGGTACAACGAGGTGGAGTCGCCGTCGCCGCGTTACACCTTCGGCGAGATGCGAATTGACGCGATGGGCGGCCATCTCACCATGGACACGGAGTCCAACCTGCGGCTCAAGCCGCTGGGCCAGCCGGGCGCAGAGGTGGACTACGAGCGCGCCAACGTGAACTTCGCGGGCGATTGCGTGTACTTCCTCCAGCGGCACTTCGTGAACTGCATGCTCTCGGGCGGCGAGTTCGAGGCCCACGGAGAGGATTACCTGAAGACGCTGCGGGTGGTGGACGCGGTGTATGAATCGGCGGCCGCGGGGCAGGTGGTCAAGCTGGCGGCACAGCAGGTCGGAAAAGGAGGCGTGGAGTGTTGAACAGAAGGGAGTTGCTCGGAGGGAGCCTGGCGAGGCTGGCGGCGACGGCGCGGCCGAACATCTTGTTCGTGCTGGCTGATGATCTGGGATGGTCGGATCTCTCGTGCTACGGCAGCACGTACCACGAGACGCCCAACCTGGATCGTCTGGCTGGGTCGGGCATGAGATTCACCTGCGCATACACGGCGGGCGCGGTGTGCTCGCCGACGCGGGCCAGCATCATGACGGGCCAGTACCCGGCGCGGGTGGGCATCACCGATTACATCCCGGGCCTGAAGGTGGAGAACCGCAGGCTGCTCGCCCCCGACGACCTGCACGAGCTTCCTTTAGACCAGGTGACCCTGGGCGAGGCGCTGCGCTCCGGCGGCTATCAGACCTTCTACGGCGGCAAGTGGCACCTGGGCGGAGCGGGCTTCAGCCCGGCCGAGCAGGGCTTTGAAGTTCACGTTGCGGAAGGCGGCGGCCCGCGGGACGGAACCACGGCGAACCGTTACACGCGCGGGTGCCTCGATTTCCTGGAGCGGCGCGACGCGCGGCGGCCGTTTCTTGCCTTCGTCTCCTACAACGAGCCGCACACGCCCATCATCGCGCGCGAGCCCTACATCCGGCACTTCGAGAAGAAGGCCGCGGCGCTGCCCCGGCTGACGGAGCCTTTCATCCGGGAACGCGACGGACTGACGCGCGTGCGGCAGGACAACGCTGCTTACGCCTCGGTGCTCTCGTCGCTCGATGAGCACGTGGGGAGGCTGCTGGCCAAGCTGGACGAGCTGAAGCTGGCGGACAATACCATCGTCGTGTTCACCTCGGACAACGGCGGCCTGGCGACGCATGCCCAGGGCGGTCCCACCAGCAACGCGCCGCTGCGCTCCGGCAAGGGATGGCTGTACGAGGGCGGCATCCGCGTTCCGCTGATGGTCAGAGCTGCGGGAGTGACGCGCGCGGGCAGCGTCTGCGACACGCCAGTGATCAGCACCGACTACTACCCCACACTGCTGGAGCTGGCGGGCCTGGCGGCGATGCCAAAGCAGCACCGCGACGGCGCGAGCTTCACGGGGCTGTTGCGCAGCCGGACGGCGCGGCCGGGGCGCACGCTGTACTGGCACTATCCGCACTACCACGGCTCGACCTGGGCGCCCGGCGGCGCGCTGCGCGACGGCGACTGGAAGCTGATCGAGTTCTTCGACGAGGACAGCGTAGAGCTGTACCGCCTTAGCGACGACCTGGGCGAGCGTCGCAACCTGGCGGCAGCGATGCCGGACCGGGTGAAGCAGCTCCGCGCGCGGCTCGCGGGCTGGCGCAAGGAAGCGGGCGGGGTGATGCCGGCGCCGAATCCGGCCTGGACGCGGGAATGACCAGATGAGACCGGCACTGAGACTGCTGTCCGACGAGCTGATCGAACGGATTATCGCGGAGGCGCGGGAGCTGCTCGCGACGCTGGGCGTGGAGATCCACAACCGGGCGGTGCTGGAGTTGCTCGCCGAGCACGGGGCCGCGGTGGACCTCGAGGAGTGGCACGCCCGGCTTAGCGGCGATCTCATCGACCGGGCGCTGGCCAGCGTGCCGCGCTCGTTCAGGCTATTCGACGTGCTGGGCAATGAGACGCACGATTTCGCCGGCGACAACGTCTACTTCACGCCCGGCTCGACGGCCATCAACATCCTGGATGGCCGCACCGGCGAGATGCGCAGGCCGGATACCGCGGACTACATCCGTTACGTGAAGGTGGTGAGCGGCCTTCGCCACATCGCCTCGCAGAGCACCGCGTTCATCCCGGCGGACGTCCCCGCCCCGATCCAAGACAGTTGCCGGCTGTACCTGAGCCTGCTCTACGGCGAGAAGCCGGTGGTGACCGGGGCCTTCACGGTGGAAGGCTTCGAGATCATGAAGGACCTACAGCTCGCCGTGCGCGGCAGTGCGAAGGAGCTGCGGGACAAGCCGCTGACCGTTTTTTCGTGTTGCCCCACGGCGCCCATCAAGTGGAGCGACGTGACCAGCCAGAACCTGGTGGACTGCGCGCGATGGGGCATTCCGGCGGAGCTGATCTCGATGCCGCTGTCGGGTTTCGTTGCCCCAGTGACGCTCACCGGCAGTCTGATTCAGCAGACCGCGGAGAACCTGAGCGGGGTGGTGATCCACCAGCTTGCCGGGCCGGGCGCGCCGCTGCTGTGGGGCGGCTCGCCGGCCATTTTCGACGTCCGCTACGAGACGACTCCGATGGGTGCGGTCGAGACTATGATGCTGGATTGCGCTAACAGCGAAATCGGCAAGCGCATGGGGATGCCCACGCAGGGTTACATCGCGCTCAGCGATGCGAAGCAGTTGGACGCGCAGGCGGGACTGGAGACGGGCATCGGGGCCACGCTGGCCGCGCTTTCGGGCATCAACAGCGTCTCGGGGCCGGGCATGCTGGACTTCGAAAGCTGCCAGAGCCTGGAGAAGCTGGTGGCGGATAACGAGATCTGCGGTATGACTTACCGTCTGCTCGCGGGGATCGAGCCGCGTGAGGATTTTCCGGCCCTTCCTCTGTTTGAGGAGTTGCTTCGGGAGAAACACCTTCTGATCGCGGATCACACGCGGAAGTATCTCCGTAAGGAAATCACCTTCCCCGGCACGGTCATCGACCGCGCCAACCGCGACCGCTGGGAAAAGAGCGGCGCGCTCGCCCTGCGCGAGCGGGCAGCGCGGGAGGTGGCG
>VFZS01000143.1 GCA_016871095.1 Acidobacteriota bacterium | reverse complement strand
CATCGCTGGCCCGGACGGCGGGACGGAATCCACGCCGGTGGGTACGGTTTTCATCGGGATGGCCTCCGCCCGGGGTTGCCCGGTTCACCGCTTTCGCTTCCTGGGCAACCGCGACCGCATCCGCAGCCTGGCCGCCCAAACCGCCCTGGACCTGCTGCGGCGCGCCGTTATTTCCGAACAAACACCTGCCGCGGGCCGTATCGACTAAGAGTAAGGAGGAGGAATGAGACTGTCTCGTCTGGCGCTGATGAGCGCCTTCGCTACTACGGTTTGGGCACAGCAGCCCTTGACCGCCGAGCAAGTGCTGGAGAAATCCGTCGAGGCGGCGGGAGGGCGCCAGGCCATCGAGAAGATCACCAGCTTTGTGGGCAAGGGCACGCTGGAGGTTCCCAGCCAGGGCGTCGTCGGAGCCCTCGAGGTCGCAGGCAAAGCCCCCAACAAGCGGCTGGTCATCGTTCGCATCGAGGGCTGGGGCGAGCTCCGCCGAAGCTGCGACGGCCAGAACGCCTGGGAGGACCGCCCTGACCAGGGCTTCCGCCTTTTGGAAGGCGTGGAGCGGGAAGAGGTTTTGGCCGACTGTGTCTTCGATGACCAGGCCGCCTGGCGCAAGGTGTATTCCAAGGTCGAGCTGGCCGGCAAAGAGAAGATCGGCGAGCGCGAAACCTACAAGCTCGTCCTGACCCCGGCGAAGGGCAGAGCCACCACCCGCTACATCGATGCGGAGACTTTCCTGCCGGTGCGCATGGTCCAGCGGCGCACTACTCCGCAGGGCGAGGTGGAGGCACAAACGGACCTGTCAGACTACCGCGAGCGGGACGGCGTGAAGACTCCCCACCTCATGAAGCAGATCGCCGGCCCCCAGGAAATGATCATCAAGCTCGCCGAGGTGGAGAATAACGTCCCCCTCGAGGACGCCCGCTTCGCCAAGCCGGCGGGGAAGTGAGCGGCGGCCGGCTGAAGCCGGCCCTACTTACGCCCGGGCCAGCTCGGGGACGGCGGCGGCCCGCGACGGGGGCGGCGCGGGCGCTTCGTCGAGCCGCACCGACACCAGCCGCGAGACGCCCGGCTCCTGCATGGTGACGCCGTAGAGCGTCTGCGCGGCCTCCATGGTCCGGCGGGCGTGGGTGATCAGGATGAACTGGGTCTGAGAGGCCATCTCGCTCAGCAGGCGCATGTAGCGCTGGATGTTGGGGTCGTCCAGCGGGGCATCCACTTCGTCCAGGATGCAGAAGGGGCTGGGCTGGAACTTGAAGATGGCCATCAGCAGCGCCAGCGCGGTGAGGGCCTTCTCGCCGCCCGACAGCAGCAGCACGTTCTGGAGCCGCTTGCCCGGCGGGGAGGCCACGATCTCGATGCCGGACTCGGCCACGTTCTCCTCGTCGGTCAGCCGCATTTCGCCGCTGCCGCCGCCGAACAGCGTCGCGAAGAGCTCCCGGAAGTGGATGTTGATGGCGGCAAAGGCCTCGCTGAAACGCCGGCGCGATTCGACGTCGATCTCGCGGACAACCTTCTCGGTGTCGCGGATGGAATCCAGCAGGTCCTGCCGCTGGGTGTTGAGGAAATCGTAGCGCTGCTGGGCTTCGTGGTACTCCTCCAGCGCCTGCGGGTTGACCGGCCCCAGCGCCTCGATGCGCGCGCGGATCTCCTGGCAGCGCTGGTCGGCGGCGGCGAGGGCCTCGTCGTCCAGGGGCGTCTGGCCGGCCTCCGCCAGCAGATCGGCCACCGGCGCGCCCAGCTCCTTGCGGCTGGTCTCGTCCAGGAACTTCAACTCCGCCTGGCGCTCGACCAGTTCGACCTGGATCTGCGCCCGCCGCTCTTGAGCCTCCTGTAGTCGGATGCGCAACTCGCGCAGCGCCTCCTCGAGAGCCGCCAGCTCGGTGCGCAGCCGGGTCTCTTCTTCGCTAAGATGCTCGACCTCGCGCTGCACGCTTGCGAGGCTCTCCGTCAGCCCGGCCAAGCGACCCTCAAGCGCCTGGTTGTCCGCCGTCAGGCGCGCCCGCTCGGCCTCCAGCCGCTCCAGCTCCGCCGAGATCTCGTTCCGCCGCGCGGCCATCTCGGCGGCCTGCGAGTGGAGCCTGGCCAGCGCCGCGTCCACGGCCCGCCGGCGCTCCTCCAGGCCCGCCACCTCGGCCCGCAGCGCGGCGTGCTCCTCCGCGACCCGGCCCGCTTCCGTCTTCAGCGCCTCTAGTTCCTCCCGCGCCGCCGCCAACGCCTGCTCGTGCTCCTGGCGGGTACGTTCGAGCGCCTCCCGCGCCTGCCGCTTGCGCCCCCGCTCCTCCTCGGACGCCTGCCGTTCCCGGCCCAGGCGCTCCAGCTCGAGCCGCGCCACCGACAACCGCGCCCTGGCCCGCGCCAGATCCTCGGCCAGCTTACGCATCTCGTGATCCAGCGCCAGCTTCCCCTTCTCCTGCTCCTGCTGTAGCTGGCGCAGCCGCTCCAGCTCCGACTCGAGGTCCTCGATCTCGCCTTCCAGCGTTTCGATCGCGGCGGCGGTCTCGGCAAGCTCTTTCTGCCGGGTCTGAGCCAGCGCCTTCGCCTCGCGCAGCTCGCGCTTTAGCGCCAGCGGACCGCCCGAGGACTTCTTGCCGCCGCTCACCGTGCGGCCGTGGTAGCAGACGCCGTCCTCGAGCAGGAAATGCAGATACGGATACTGGGTGGCCAGGCGCTGCGCCGCCGCGCGATCCGCCGCCAGGTAGCAGCGCGCCAGCCGCGGCAAAAACTCGATCGCCGGAGTGGCCATGCCGTTGGTCAGATGCAGCACATTTCCCAGCGGCCCCACAACGCCGGCATCCTGCTCCGGCTCCGGCAAGGGCAGCCGCTGCGCCGTGTCGCCGTTGGGATGCACCAGAAACGTGGCGCGCCCGTCCACGCCCGCGCGCACCAGGTGGATGCCCGCCTCGGCCTGCTCCCAGTTCTCGACGACGATGTACTCCAGCTCCTCGTGCAGGAACTCCTCGACGGCCTTCTCCCAAGAGGTCTCCACGTCCACGAAATCCGCCAGCACGCCCGCCGGCTTCAGGCCCGTGGCCTCGCCCCGCTCGATGGCGGTGAACAGCCGCTTCACCGACTCGGTGGTGTAGGCGCGGTGCGAGAGGATTTCCTCGAGCGAATCCCGCCGCGCCCGGATGCGCGAGAACTCGGCGCGCAGCTCGTCCAGTTGCCGCCGCGCCTGCGCCAGCTCGGTGCGCCGCTCGGACAGGTCCTGCTCAACCCGGGCGCGCAGCTCGGAGGCCGACTCCAGCTCCAGTTGTCGCATGGCCAGCCGGTCGGACAGCTCCGTCCGGGACGCCTCCAGCCACTCTATGTCCGCGCTGGCCGCCTGGTCCTCCTTCTGCGCCCGGCCCTGATCCCGCTCCACGCCCGCCAGGTACTGGTCCAGGTGCGCCAACTGGTTGGACAGATCCGAAGCCTCGCCCAACAGGCGCAGCATGAGCTGGCGCGAGCTTTCCAGGGCCTGCTCCTTGCCCGTCACTTCCAGCCGCAGCTCTTCGCGCCGCCGGCCTTGAACCTCGAGCCGCTCGCGCGCGCTGCCAGCTTGCGCCTCCAGCTCAGCCACATCCCGGCACTGGGCTTCCACTTCCTGCTCCACTACTCCGGCGCGCCCGTCCAACTCGGACTGCTCCGCGCGCGCCTGTGCCAGCCGCTGCTCAATGGCGCCGATCTGCTCCCGCTGGTAGTCCAGCCGGCCGCGCGCTCGTTCCAGTTCCAGGTTCAGCCCGGCGTGCCTCTCGCGAGCCTCGGTCAATCGGGATTCGGTCTGGTAGCCCAGCGCCCGGCGGCGGTCGTATTCCTGCTCCTGCGCGGCGGTTTCGCCGGCCAGCGACTGCGCGGTCGTGGCGGCCAGGTTCAGATCCAGCGCGATCCTGGCCGTCTCCCGCTCCAGCATCTGGAAGCGCCCGGCCAGCACGCGCCGCAGTTGGGCTGTCAGTTCCCGCTTCAGCTCTTCGTAACGGCGTGCCTTGGCGGCCTGGCGCTTTAGCGAGTTGGCCTGGCGGCCCACTTCCTCGAGGATGTCGAAGACGCGCTCGAGGTTGTGCTTGGCGCCCTCCAGCCGCGCCTCGGCCAGCCGCCGCCGCAGCTTGAATTTCGAGACGCCCGCGGCTTCCTCGATCACCGCGCGCCGGTCCTGCGGCCGCGAGCTCAGGAGCTGCCCGATGCGGCCCTGCTCGATGATGGCGTAGCACTCCGGTCCCAGGCCCGTGCCCAGGAAGATGTCCTGGATGTCCCGCAGCCGCGCCTGGCGGCCGTTTATAAGGTACTCGCTCTCGCCCGACCGGAACAAGCGGCGCGTCACCGTGACCTCGCCTGGCTTGCCGCCGTGCGGCAGGCTCTTGGGACCCGAGCCGTTCACCTTGCCGGAACCGTTGACCTTGCCAGGATCCGCCACGTGCTCGATGTGCAACGAGGGATCCACCAGGGTCAGGGTCACCTGGGCCAGCCCCACCGGCTTGCGCTCGCGGGTGCCGGAGAAGATGACATCCTCCATCCGCGCCCCGCGCAGGGTCTTGGCCGACTGCTCGCCCAGCACCCAGTTGATGGCGTCCGCCAGGTTGGACTTGCCGCAACCGTTGGGGCCGACGATAGCCGCGATCCCTGTTCCGCCGAAGCGCAACTCGGCCCGGTCAGGGAAGGACTTGAAGCCCTGAAGTTCCACGCGCTTGAGTCTCAGCAAAGACGACTCCTCGTAGCTAGAAATCATCTCCGCGACGTCGCCGCCGCGGCTCGGGGGATTAGAACCATGCTACCCGGAAAGGCGGAAAAAGTAAAGCAGGCTACCTCATGTTGGACCTTCTTGCCGCTGGCCCCTACATATTGGGCTTCCCGGGACGAGGACACCTTCTCCCCTTCATTCTCCGCCCCCATTGTAGGCCGGCTGGCCCCCATCCCAAGAAAAAAGTCCCGGGGCTGCCGCCTGTGGCATCCAGAGGCATAATGTGGTATGGCATAGACATGCGGCCTCCACCGCAGCACCCCGCACGGCCCGCGCCCTATGTTGCCTTTCGCACCTTCCTGACCGCGCTGGAGGGCTTTCACACCGCCCTCCCCAACCGTATAGACCGCTCGCTGTGGCCTTCGCTATCCGGCGCCGTGCAGGGCCAACTGCTGGCCGCCTTCCGCTTCCTTGCCCTGGTGGACGAGCGCGACGAACCCACTCCGCCACTGCGCGAGATGCTGGCCGGTCCCGAGGCCCGCCAGCAGGTACTGCGCCGGCTGCTTGAGAAATCCTACCCGGAGCTGGTAGCCCTCGACCTCACCCGCACTTCCCCGCGGCAGCTCGAAGAAGCCGTGCGCCGCCACGGTTACACGGGCGCCACTTTGCGCAAGGCCGTCTCGTTCTTCCTGCAAGCGGCGGCTTATGCCGGCCTGGCCATGTCTTTGCCGCTGCGCAAGAAGACCCGGCGTGGCGGACTGCGCCGCGCGGCGCCGCGTCACGCGCCGGCCCGGCCGGCGGCGGCGGCCGAATCCCGCAGTGTGCGGCTGCGCAGCGGCGGCGCTCTCAGCCTAACCCTGGATGTGAAGTTCCTCGAGCTCAGCCGGGAGGACCGCGAGTTCGTCTTCCGCCTGCTGGATGAAATCTCGGCCTACGAGCAGGGGGGTGGGGACCCCGGTGCCATGCTATCATAATGCTAGCAGTCATGGCACAGGTACTTGTCCGGAATCTCGATGACCAAGTCGTCGATGCGCTCAAGCAGCGCGCCGCGAGCCGGGGAACTTCGCTGCAAACCGAGGTGAGGCAGATCCTGGAGCAGGCGGCCCAGGCTGCCCTGGTGGATCACGTGGAGGTCGCCGCACGCATTCGCCGCCGCCTGAGCGAGAAGGGCATCCGCTTCCGGGATAGCGGCGCGATGCTGGCCGAGGATCGCCTCCGTTGAGCCCCCGCGTGATCGACGCGAGCGTCGCGCTCAAGTGGTATGTGCCGGAAGTCCACTTCGAAGCCGCCCTGCGTCTACTGGAGCGGCAGCGGGCCGGGGAGGTTCAGTTCCACGTGCCCGACCTGTTCCTGGCCGAGACAGTGAACGTCCTGTGGAAGAAGCATCGCGCCGGGGAGTTGCAGCATCCCGAGATGCGCCGGATCGCGGAAGCGCTCGGGTCGATCCCCAAGACCGTCTACCCGACCGCAGTGCTGCTGCCGGCGGCGCTCGAGCTGGCGGCCGATCTTGATCGCACGCTGTACGACTGTCTTTACTTGGCCCTGGCGGGCGCGCTGAACTGCCCGCTCGTCACGGCCGACCAGAAGCTCTACCGCGCCCTGGGCCGCAGCGCCTGGGGCGACCTCCTCACTTGGGTGGCAGACCTATGACCAAACTCAACCCCTCGCGACGTTCGTTTCTGGCCGCCGCTGGCGGCGCGGCCGGGCTGCGCGCGCAGGCCCGCCGGCGACCCAACCTGCTGTTTGTCATCGGCGATGACCACGCCGGCTACGTGCTGGGCGCCGCCGGCAACCGCCTGGCGCAGACGCCCAACCTGGACCGGCTGGCCGCCGACGGAACACGCTTCGCCCACCACTACTGCAACTCACCAGTGTGCACGCCCTCGCGGCAGTCGTTCCTCACCGGGCAGTTGCCGCACTCGGCGGGCGTGACGCGCCTGCCTACGCGCCTCCCCGAAGACAAGCCCACGCTGGCCAGGCAACTCCGCCAGGCCGGGTACTTCACCGGCGCGGTCGGCAAGATGCACTTCAACCAGCCCCCCGCCCCGGGCCTGCATGGCTTCGATACCCCCATGGCCGATCAGGCTGTCGCCAAGGCCTGGAACGAGCAGGTCAAGCCACGGCCGGTTCCCTCCGAGATCCGAACCAAGCCCGTATGGCGCCCCTTCAAGGACCACGCCCGCATCTGGCTGAACTCGGATAAGCTGCCTGTGGGACGCTACTACGAGGACATGCGCGGAACCTTCATCGCGCGCCAGGCCACGCGCTTCCTCGAAGAGAACAAGGATCGCGGCTTCGCCCTGTGGGTCAGCTTCCAGGAACCACACTCGCCCTTCGATTTCCCCGTCGAGGACCGCGACCGCTTCGATCCGGCGCGCTTCGATGTGCCCCGGGTAGGGGCCGAGGATGCCTGGCAGGTACCCCTCATCTTCCGCGACCTGACCCGCGAGGAGAAGCAGGGCATCATCGCCGCCTACTACACCTCGGTGGCCTTCCTGGACCGCAATGTGGGAGTGGTGCTGGACAAGCTCAAGGCGCTGGGCCTGGACGAGAATACGCTGGTGGTCTACATGGGCGACAACGGCTACTCGCTGGGCCAGCACGGCCGCTTCGAGAAACACTGCTCCTACGAACCGGCGGTACACATCCCCTTGTTGATGCGCCTGCCGGGGCGCGTGCGGCGTGGCGTAGTCAACGACCTGACCGAGGCGGTGGATGTACCCTTCACCATCCTGGACCTGCTGGGCGCGGAAACGCTGCCCGTGGCGCACGGGCAGAGCCTGCGGCCGTACGTCGAGGGCAGGCGCCCGTCGCGCCCGCGCGACCACATCTTCAGCGAGTACCTGGAGAACGAAGAGGCGTGCGTGCGCACCGCCCGGTGGAAGTTCGTCTACTCTACGGGCAAACGCGCGCGCGGCGACGGCTACGCCACCGACAATCCCACGCCCGGCCGCTGGATGCGCCTGTTCGATCTCAGGACCGACCCCGGCGAGTTCACCGACGTGGCCGGCAAGCACCCGGACGTGGTGAAGCAGCTTCGCGCCCTGATGCTCCAGCGCTTCCGCGATACCCACCCGGAGGCCGCCCGCGAACCGGAGCGGCTCAGCGGGGAAGAGGCCCTGGACTTCTACCTGCGTCCGCGGGACGTGTAAGTCCCAGGAGAGCACGTATGGAAATGAACCGGCGAAGGTTACTTCAAGCCGGCGCGGCAACGATGGCCGGCCCGGCCTTACAGGCCCAGCGGCCCAACATCCTGCTGTTCTGCACGGATCAGCAGCGCTACGACACCATCCACGCGCTGGGCAACGAGCACATCCGCACGCCCAACCTGGACCGCCTGGCCAGTCAGGGCGTGGCGTTCACCAACGCCTACTGCCAGACGCCCATCTGCACGGCCAGCCGGGCTTCCTTCCTCACCGGCTGTTACGCCAGCTCGATGCACGTGAACCGCAATGGCAACGAGTACTTCCCGGCGCAGTACGCGCCCCGGCTGATCTCCCGCATTCTGAAGGCGGCCGGTTACGACTGCGGCATGGTGGGCAAGTTTCACTTGTCTTCCTCCTACAAGCGGGTTGAACCGCGCCTGGACGACGGATACCGGCTCTTCGAGTGGAGCCATGCGCCGCGCCAGGACTGGCCCGTCGAGCAGCAGGGCTACATGCGCTGGCTGCGCGACCAGGGGATCGATTTCAAGAAGGAGTATGGCGCGCGCCGGCGTCCCGGCTGGCCCGCCGATTTCAACGCCGGCATCGCGGCGCGCTACCACGAAGCCCACTGGTGTACGGAAACGGCCGCGTCCTGGATCAAGGGGGGCCTCCAGCGCCCCTGGTTCATCACCGTCAACACCTATGCTCCGCACCCGCCCTTTCATCCGCCGCCGGAATTCCTGGAGAGGATGGACCCGGCCCGCGTGCCCCTGCCGCTGTGGGGCCCCGGCGAGATGGAGAACCAGGCGCGCTTTGCCAAGGTGGACTTCCAGTCGAAGCCGCGCGACCCCAACACCTACCCGAGCCGTCACATGAAGGCGGCTTACTACGCGCAGAACGAGTTCGTGGATTCCTGCTTCGGCCGCGTGCTGGATGCGCTGGAAGCGAGCGGCCAGCTCGAGAACACCCTGATCGTCTACACCAGCGATCACGGCGAGGCGATGGGCGATCACGGGCTGGTGCACAAGGGCTGCCGTTTCTATGAGGGCCTCTGCCACGTTCCGCTGATGTTCTCCTGGCCGGCGCGGTTCCGGAAAGGGGTGCGCAGCACGGCGCTGGTCGAGCTGACCGACATCGTGCCAACGCTGCTGGACGCGCTGGACCTCCAGAAGCCGGACTACGTGCACGGAAGGTCGCTGGCGAACATCCTCTCGGGCCGGGCCAACCCCGGCACCCATCGCGAGTTCGTACGCAGCGAGTACCACGATGCCCTGGATCTGCCGGACCACACCCACGCCAACATGCTGCGCAATCGGCGCTACAAGCTGGTGATGTACCACGGTCATGCCTGGGGCGAGCTTTACGACCTGGAGAAAGATCCCGCGGAGTTCGCCAACCTCTGGGACGATCCCCAGCACCGCGGCGTGCGCCTGGAGCTGACCCGGCAACTCTTCGATGCGGTGATGCTCACCACCGATCCCGGCCAGCGGCGCATCGGGCCGATGTAGCCTGTCCGCGGCCGCTCCAGACCGCCCCGCGGCCTGTAGTATAATCGCTGCGTTCAAGAGTCGAGCACCGGGGACAGACGGAACCGTCCCCGCGAGGGGGACGGTTCCGTCTGTCCCCGGTGCTGTGCTTCTGGGGCAACGCCTGGGAAGCCACGGCCGGTTGCAAGCAGAAGCTGGACGAACTGATTCAGAAGTACGGTTAGCATCGTGTAACCGAAATGCCGGTACGCGCCCAGCCGGACCACTCGCTTACGCTCGTGGCTCGGAATCGGCTTCCGAGCCGTGACCGTCAGAAGGTGTGAAAAAATCGGCGGGCAGGCGAAACCGCCTGCCCCACGACGGGCTAAGTGCCCTGGTTGCACCGTGGGGCAGGCCGTTTGGCCTGCCGCCCGCACCGCCGAACCGATTTTTTCACGCCTTCTCAGGGAGCGGTTTGCGAGTGCATTTGTGGTACGGGACCTAATACCGGAAATCAGAAGCGGAGGATTCGCCCGGATTTTCGATTCAAACATTTCCAAGTAACTTTGTAACAGCTTCCGAGGCCTTTATTCATGCGGGCTAGCCGGGGGCTCGGACGGGCGCAAACTGGGTGAACAGCGCGACGCAGGGGGACCCGGTGTCGGAGAAGCGGCTTGCCGGCACTGCTGCTTGCGGCGCTCGCGGCCTCCGCGGGCGGCCGGAATGACGGCCGGAAGCGGCGCCGA
Organism: Acidobacteriota bacterium; assembly: GCA_016871095.1. Classification (GTDB taxonomy): domain Bacteria; phylum Acidobacteriota; class Terriglobia; order Bryobacterales; family Bryobacteraceae; genus VFZS01. Next base: position 92 of record VFZS01000143.1, on the reverse strand, counting down.
AGCCCCGGGGCGCCGAAAGCCGCGCTGGGCTTGACGCGGGAGGGGGTGGGGTGTATTCTGAACTCGTCCGGGAGTCCAAAATGGAAATCCGT
>VFZS01000142.1 GCA_016871095.1 Acidobacteriota bacterium | reverse complement strand
CGCGTGCAACGCCCAGGCGGATGCCCCCCTGCTGGCGCAGCAGCCCGCGCTCAGCAAGACGCACATCGTTTTCAGCTATGCCGGCGACCTGTGGATCGTCCCCCGCGAGGGCGGCGAGGCCAAGCCCTTGACCACCGGCGCGGGCGTGGAAACCGATCCTGCGTTCTCGCCGGACGGCAGCCTGGTCGCCTTCACCGGCGAGTACGACGGCAACGTGGACGTATTCGTGGTGCCCGCCGCGGGAGGCGTGCCGCGGCGGCTGACCTTCCATCCTCTGCCGGACACGGTAGAGGGCTGGACCCCCGACGGCAAGCAGGTGTTGTTCCGCTCCGGGCGCATCAGCCAGTCGCGCTTCGGCCGCCTGTTGACCCTGCCGCTGGACGGCGCCTTCCCCTCGGAGGTCCCGCTGCCCATGGCCGAGAGCGGCTGTTTCTCCGCGGATGGCAAGCGCCTGGTCTACGCTCCCTTGCCGCGCGCTTTTGACGCCTGGAAGCGCTACCGCGGCGGGCGCACATCCGCCCTGTGGATCGCCGACCTGGCCGACTCCCGCATCGAGAAGATTCCCCGCGACAATTCCAACGACTACAACCCCATGTGGGTCGGAGAACAGATCTACTTCCTCTCGGACCGCAACGGGCCATTCAGCCTGTTCGTGTACGATACTCGTGGCAAGCAGGTGCGTGAGGCGGTCAAGAACGCCGGGCTGGACTTCAAGTCCGCCTCGGCCGGCCCCGGCGCGATCGTCATCGAGCAGTTCGGCGCGCTCCAGCTTTACGACTTGAAGACCGGCAGGGCGCGGCCGGTGAGCATCCGGTTGGCTGGCGACTTGCCCGCAGTGCGTCCGGCCCTGGAGCGCGTTTCCAGCCGCATCGGCGCGGCGGGCCTGTCGCCCACCGGTGTCCGCGCGGTGTTCTCTGCGCGGGGTGAAGTCTTTACCGTGCCCGGCGAGAAGGGCGACATCCGCAATCTAACGAACACTCCCGGCGTGGCCGAGCGCTATCCCACCTGGTCTCCGGACGGGAAGCGCATCGCCTACTTCTCGGACGAGTCCGGCGAGTACGCGCTGCACTTGCGCTGGCAGAGCGGCCAGGGCGAGGTGGAGAAGATCAGCCTCCCGCCGTCCTTTTACTACTGGCCGCTGTGGTCGCCGGACAGCAAGAAGATCGCTTACGCGGACGCCAACCTCACGATCTGGCACCTGGATCTGGAGAAGAAGACTCCCATCAAAGTGGTCACCGACACTTACGATTGCCCGTACCGCGAGCTGGATCCGGTCTGGTCGCCTGACAGCCGCTGGCTGGCCTATGCCAAGTTGTTGAAGAACCACCTGCGCGCCATCTTCGTGTACTCGCTCGAGCAGGACCGCTCCTACCAGATCACCGACGGGATGAGCGACGCCCGCTTCCCCGCGTTCGACAAGGATGGCAAACACCTCTACTTCACGGCCTCGACCGACACCGGCCCGGCCCTGGCCTGGCTGGACATGTCCTCGATCCACCGTCCCGTGACCGGCAGCGTTTATGTGGCAGTGCTGCGCAAGGATCTGCCCTCGCCGCTGGCGCCCGAAAGCGACGAGGAGAAGCCGGCGGAGGAAAAGAAGCCAGAGGAGAAGAAGTCAGAAGTCAGGAGTCAGGAGTCAGAAGAGAAGAAGAAGGCGACCGAGAAAGTCGAAGTCAAGATCGACGTGGAGGGCATTAGCCAGCGCATTCTGGCGCTGCCCATCCCCGCCCGCAACTACGTGGGCTTGCAGGCGGGCAAGACCGGGGTGCTGTTCGTGGTGGAAGGCGGTCCGCTGGCCGGCCCGCCCACTGGCCCGCCCAGCTATACGGTGCACAAGTTCGATCTGAAGACCCGCAAGGTGGAGAAGTTCCTGGAGGGCATCCCCCCGGGCGGCGGCTTCTCCTTCAACGGGGAGAAGGTGCTCTACCGGCGCGGCGATCAGTGGTTCATCGCCGGCACGGCACAGCCGCCCAAACCCGGGGAAGGAGGGCTCAAACTAGACGGGATGGAGATGCGCAGCGACCCGCGGGCGGAGTGGCGCCAGATGTACCGCGAGGCTTGGCGCATCGAGCGCGATTTCTTTTACGACCCCGGTCACCACGGGCTGGATCTCAAAGCGGCGGAGAAGAAGTACGAGCCGTACCTGGAGCGGCTGGGCAGCCGCGCTGACCTCAACTATCTGTTCAACGAGATGCTGGGCGAGATCTCGGTGGGGCATCTTTACGTGGGCGGGGGCGCCCAGCCCGAGGTGCGGCGCGTGCGCGGCGGCCTGCTGGGCGCCGACTACAAGATCGAGAACGGCCGCTACCGCTTCGTTCGCGTGTTCGACGGCGAGAACTGGAATCCGGAGACCCGCGCGCCGCTGACTCAGCCCGGCGTGAATGTCGTGGCGGGCGAGTACCTGCTGGCGGTGAAGGGGCGCGAGCTGCGCGCCTCAGATAACCTGTACAGTCTCTTCGAGGGCACGGCCGGGCGCACGGTGGTGCTGCGCGTTGGGCCGGACCCGGGCGGAAAGGACGCGCGGGACGTCACCGTCGTGCCGGTGGACAGTGAGTATGCGCTGCGGAACCTAGCCTGGATCGAAGACAACCGCCGCCTGGTGGACAAGCAGAGCGGCGGGCGGCTGGCATACGTGTATATGCCCAACACCTCCATCTCCGGCCTGAACAGCTTCAACCGCTACTACTTCGCCCAGGTGGGCAAGGAGGGTGCGGTGATAGACGAGCGCTTTAACGGCGGTGGCTCGGTGGCCGACTACATCATCGACTTCCTGAGGCGGCCCTTACTGAGCTGGTGGACCACGCGGGCGGGCGAGGATTTCAGCACTCCCGCAGCCGCCATCTTCGGGCCGAAGGTGATGATCATCAACGAATTCGCGGGCTCGGGCGGCGACTTCATGCCCTGGGCCTTTCGCAAAGCGGGCATCGGGCCCCTGATCGGCAAGCGCACCTGGGGCGGGCTGGTGGGGGTCTTCGGCTTCCCGCCGCTGATCGACGGCGGGGGCATCACCGCCCCGAATCTGGCCTTCTACAACACCGAAGGCCAGTGGGAGATCGAGAACGCCGGTGTGGCGCCGGACATTGAAGTCGAGTTCGACCCGGCGGCCTGGCGGGCCGGGCGCGACACGCAGCTCGAAAGGGCCATCGAGGTGAGCCTGGAGCTGCTCAAGAAGAACCCGCCGCCGCAGCCCAAGCGCCCGGCCTACCCGAACTACCACCGGCGGGCGACGGTCCGGTGACGGTGGCGGGGCTTTCGCCTCGCCGCTTGGATAGATTAAGCTAGAGATTGGTGGAGGCGTAAGCTGGTGAAAGTCGAGGGCAAGGTCCGGGTTCACATGGCCGAGCGGATCGATCACTCCAGCGACTTGCAGTGGTTGCGCGAGCACCGCCAGGAGCACTTGGGCGACTGGGTGGCCCTGGCTCAGGGCAGGCTCATTGCCAGCGGCTACGATGCCGCCGAGGTGTATGCGGCGGCCATGCGGTTCGGGGTGAACAGGCCGCTCCTGGTACAGGTCGAGCCGAGGGAAGCCCTGTCATTCGGGGGCTGGTGAGCTTGTCCTTCCACCTGGAGTTCGACATCCTGCATGAGTACGACCCAGGCTCCACGGGCATCCAGGTTCCCGTGGGACTCGGCCTGGGTGAACACACTGTGGACCTGCTCGCCCACCTGGACACAGGCGCGGCCTTCTGCATCTTTCAGCGGGAGTTCGCCGAGATCTTGGGCTTGGCGCCGGAGCGCGGAATGGCGCAGTGGGTCTCAACCGCGACCGGGCGATTCCTGACCTACGGTCACGAGGCGAGTCTGGAAGTCGCTGGTCTGAGATTCGACAGCATGGTGTTCTTCGCAGCAGATGCGGGGTTCCGGCGCAACGTCCTCGGCCGCCGCGGTTTCCTTGACCTGTTCAGGGTCGCCATCGTGCACTCCGAGGGCCGCCTCTATCTGAGTCCGCACGAGTGATGACCACAGTCCCCTCCATCTCCGCAGCCCCAGGGGATGGCACGCGCGGGTGTCAGGGATGCACGTCGAGTTCGACCCGGCGGCCTGGCGGGCCGGGCGCGACACGCCGCTCGAAAGGGCCATCGAGGTGAGCCTGGAGCTGCTCAAGAAGAACCCGCCGCCGCAGCCCAAGCGCCCGGCCTACCCGAACTACCACCAGGGCCGCAGATGAGATCGGAAAGGAGCTGAAATGCCTGAAGAAAGACTAGTCGTGCAGCGGCCGCCGCGGGTGCATCTTACCTACGATGTGGAGACCGGCGACGCCATCGAAACCAGAGCACTGCCGTTCGTCGTGGGAGTGCTGGCCGATCTGGCGGGGCACCCCGGGGAGCCCCTGGCTCCGCTGAGAGACCGCGAGTTCGTTGAGATCGACTCAGCCAACTTCGACGAGGTCCTCCGCGCCTGCCGGCCGCGCCTGGCGCTGGAAGTCGAGGACAAGCTGGGCGGAGACAGCACGCGCCTGAAGCTCGAGTTGCGCTTCAGCTCCCTGGCGGACTTCGCGCCGGAGCCGGTGGCGCGGCAGATCCCGGCGCTGTGGGAGGCCATCCAGGCCGGCCATCCCCGGTATGCGGACCAGCTTGACGAAATCCTGCACGCGCCCGCGTTCCAGAAACTCGAGTCCGCGTGGCGCGGGCTGCACTACCTGGTCTCGGAGACCCGATCTTCCGAAACCCTCAAACTCAAGGCGCTCATCGTCAGCCGGGAGGAACTGGCGAGGGATTTTCAGGAGGCGCCTGGGATCGAACAGACCGCCCTCTTCTGGCAGGTGTGGCAGGAGTACTGGACGCGCGGCGGCGAGCCATACGGCGCTTTGATCGGTGATTATGAGTTCTCCGATTCGCCTGAGGACATTGAGTTGCTGGAGAAGATCTCGGCAGTGGCCGCCAGCGCGCACGCACCGTTCATCGCGGCCGCCAGCCCGCGCATGTTCGGCCTGGAGGAGTTCTCCCAACTGAACCAGCCCCGGGACCTGCGGCTGGTGTTCCAGGAGGAGGCCAACCGGTGGCGGGCCTTCCGCCAGACCCAGGACGCCGGGTACGCGGCGCTGGTCTTGCCGCGCTTCCTACTCCGTTTGCCGTATGGAGACGACACCGTGCCGGTGAACGCATTCCGTTACCAGGAGCAGGTGCACATCGCCGACGGGGCACACTACCTGTGGGGGAATGCCGCTTACGCCCTGGGGGTCCGGCTGACCGAGGCTTTCGCCACCTACGGCTGGTGCGCCATGATCCACGGCGTCGAATGCGGCGGATTGGTCACGGGCCTGCCGGCGCATGTCTTCGCGACGGACGAGGGCGGCCTGGCGGCCAAGTGTCCCACCGAGGTTCCACTCGATGAGCGCCGCCTCTGGGACCTGACGGAGGCGGGTTTCATCAGCCTGTGCTGGGCCAAGGGCACGGACTATGCGGCGTTCTTCGCCGTGCCCACCGCCGCCCAGCCGCTGAAGTACCAGTTCGAAGAAGCGAACCGGGCCGCGGTGTTGTTTGCGCGGCTGCCTTATGTGCTGGCCGTTTCGCGCTTCGCACACTACCTGAGGGGCATGCTGCGCGACAAGATCGGGAGCTTCATGTCGCCCGAAGTCTGCGAGCAGTTCCTGAACGCCTGGATATCTCAGTACGTGATTCTGGACGATGATGTATCGGAGGACATGAAGGCCCGGTTCCCGCTGCGGGAAGCCCGGATCGAGGTTTTCGAGACGCCCGAAGGTCCCGGGCAATACTGCGCCGTGGCGTACCTCCGGCCGCACTTCCAGTTGGATGATCCGGGCCTGTGCGCAAGAGTGGTGATCCGTATGGCGTCGCCGGCGTGAGCGGGGGGCGCTCACTTGAACAGCCGCTCGAGATCGCGGGCGCCATGCAAGATGCGGAGCACATCGATGCCGCCCTTGACCGGGCGGTAGAAGACCAGATGCTTCTCCCAGCCCCTGACTACGCACATGCGCACCCCCGAGAGGAGGGGATTCCGGAAGCGCCTGGCAGTTCCCATCCGCGGCTGGGCCATGAGGAGCGCCAGAGTCTCCTCGACCGCTGCGTAGAACCGGAGGGCCGCCTCGAGGCTGTGGTCCCGGGCGATGTAGTCGGCTTGCTCGTCCAGGTCCCGCTCGGCTTCCGGCCGGAGGAGAATCCTCCGCCTCACCGGGCGGTTCCCTTCCTTCGGCGGCTCGCAAGCTGCCGCCGCTTCCTCTTCCAGAACTCCCGGTCTGCCTCGGCCGGCGGGCCCGAAGCCAGCCCATGGAGCAGCGCCCGCTCCAGCCGCTCCTCGGCCCTGCGCTGCTGGTCTTCGCGAATCAAGGACCGCACATACTCGCTGGGCGTGCTGTAGCTGCCTTGCCTGACCTGCGCCTCGACGTAGTCCTTCAGCGGCTCGGGAAGGGAGACGTTGAGAGAGGTCATGGCCATAGTCCAAGACTAGCGTGGCTGGCAATTTCTGTCAATTGCTGCCAGGCTACTGGTACGCTCCGGCAGCCAACGCGGCCACCCGCTCATAGAGCTGGCGGGTGAGGATCTCGTGGTCGTGGACGCGCATCCCGTCGGTGGGGATGGGATCGCCGATCCGCAGAATCACGGGGTGGCCGCGCACCAGCAGCGAGTCCATGGGCAGCACCTCGCGGGTCCCTACCAGCCCCACCGGAACCACCGGCACGCCGGCCTTGATGGCCAGGTAGGAGGCGCCGGGCTTGAAGTCGCGCATAGCGCCCGGCGAACGCCCGCCTTCGGGGAACACCAGCACGGAGACCCCACGCTGCTTGAGCAGCCGCGCCGACTGCGACAGGGTCTTGAGCGACGCCCGCGTGTCCTCGCGCGGCACCGGGATGTACCCCGCTCGCTTCATGCTGAAGCCGAGGAGCGGCACCCGGAACACGCCCTTCTTGGCCAGGAAGCGGATCTGCGCGGGCAGTCCGGCCAGCAGAGCGGGGATGTCCATGTAGCTCAGGTGGTTGGACGCGAAGACGTAACTCGCCTCCGGGGCGATCTTCTCTACTCCCTCCAGCCGCACCTTGACCCCGGAGACCCACAGCAGTACGCGCCCCCAGGCCCGGGCCACCGCGTTCGGGGCACGGCCGGTGGCATCGAACAGCGAAACGATGACCGCGGTGATGCTCAGCACCAGTGTGGCCAACACAATGAGGGGATCGGTGACGAGAAGCGCGCGGAGCCGCCACAGGGACATACGCCGAAGAGTCATTGTACTAACAACGCCCGCGCCTCCCCAACCAGAAACAGCGAGCCGGTGACGAAGACCACGTCCTGGGGCGGGGCCTGGCGCGCCATCTCGAGCGCTTCGGCCAGCCGCGGCGCGATCCGCAGCCGCGGATGCGACACCAAGTCGCGGATCAGCTCCGGGCGCACCGCGCGGGGCTGATCGGACGCCGTGACGATGACCTGCGCGGCCAGGGGGAACAGGATAGCCGACATCTCCGCCACGGCTTTGTCGCGCATGGCCCCGTAGATGAGCCACACCTTGCGGCCGGAGTAGAACCGCGTGATATGGGCGGCCAGGGCGTGCGCCCCGGCGGGGTTGTGCGCGCCATCCAGCAGGATGTCCGGCCCGGTCGAGACGCGCTCCAGCCGTCCCGGCCAGCAAGTCTGGCGGATGCCGTCGCGGATGGCGTCGTCGGGCACACCCAGGCAATCCAGCGCCGTCAGGGCGGTCAGAGTGTTGGCTATCTGGTGCTCTCCCGCCAGCGGGCAGTCGAGACGGATCCGGCGCGGGCCCGCTGCCACAAACCGGCTGCCGTCGGCTTGCAGCGCCACTTCTTCGGCGCGCCAGCGCGAGGTCCACACCGGCTCAATTCCCGCCGCGGCCGCCGCGCGCTCCAGGGTAGCCACCACTTCGGGCCGCTGCGCGGCGAATACGGCGGGGACGCCCGGCTTGAGAATGCCCGCCTTCTCAGCGGCGATGGCCTCCAGGCTCTTGCCCAGGAAAGCCTCGTGGTCGAAGTCTATGGGCGTGATCACGCACAGCCGTGGCGTCACCACGTTGGTGGCGTCCAGCCGCCCTCCCAGGCCCACCTCCAGCACCGCGCTCTTGACCGCCTGCGCGCGGAACAAAACGAAGGCCATCGCGGTGACGGTCTCGAAGTAGGTGGGGTGGTGCTCCAGCCGGCCCTCCCGCAGCAATTGCTCGGCGGCCTGGTGGACCTGCTCGAAGGCCCACACGAACTGCTCCATGCCGACGGACCGGCCGCCGATGCGGATGCGCTCGGTGGGTTCCACCAGGTGCGGCGAGGTGTACAGCCCCGTGCGCAAACCCGCCGCGCGGAGCGCCGCGTCAATCATGGCGGCGACCGAGCCTTTGCCGTTGGTGCCGGCCACGTGGATGAAGCGTCCTACCCGATGGGGGCTGCCGAGCGCCTCTATCAGGACCGTCATCCGCTCCAGACCCAGCCGCGAGGAGCGCACTTCGTTGCCCAGCGCGTAGAGAAAACGAACCGAATCCGGGTAGGTCATGGTCGCGCGCCCCGTCTGAACCACATTCTACCGGCCAGCACCACCAGCGCGCTTCCTCCCAGCAGCTTGGTTTCGAACAGCCAGGCCGAACCGGCGCCCGCGGTGGGGACCAGCGAGAAGGCAATCGCCGCCGCGGTCACCGCCATCCCGCAGGCGGCGCTCGCGCGCAGCCCGTGTTTGAAGGCGCTGGCGAACAAGTACAGGAAGGGGATGAAGTAGGTGATGACCGTCAGGTCCACCAGAAGCTGATACCCGGTGCGCAGGTTCTCGCCCACCTGCATCACCAGCAGAAAGACGGTGCACGCCACGCCCTGCGTCAGAAGAGCCACGTGGGGCGTGCCCCAGCGCGGATGCAGGCGGGCGAAGGAGGCGGGCAGGTAGCGATCGAGCCCGATAGCGAACGGCACCCGGGCGGCGCCCGCCATCCACGCGCCGAGCTGCCCCGTGATCCCCAGCGCAATCAGCGCCGCCAGCCATGGCGCTAAAGCCGGTATCCCCAGCCGCCCGCCCGCCGCCGCGCCCGCCTGCGCCAGCCCGTGCATGATGTTGACGCTGCCGGCCGGAAGCACCGCCAGGATGGCCAACGTGCCCAGAATGTAGAAGCCCGCGATGGCGGTCCCACTGATCCAAGCCGCGCGCGGCACCGTCCGCGCAGGGTCCCGGATCTCGCCTCCCATGATGGCGCCCAGTTCGAGCCCGCCGAAGGCGAAGGCGATCTGCGACCAGAAGTTCACCTTGGCCCAATCCCAGTGGGGTGTTGGGTCGATGGGGTTGGCCGGACCATGCCGCAGCCCAACCAGGGCGCCGAGGATGACGAGCAACGCCCCGGCCAGGTAGGTCGCCAGGCCACCCAGGTTCTCCGTCCACTTTCCCACGCGCACGCCCACCAGGTTGGTCACCAGCGCCACCCAGAGCACGAGCAGCGAAGTGGCCACCACGAACATCCGGTTGTCAGCCAGCCGCGCGTATTCGCCGCCCGCGGCGTAGGCGGCAATCGAAATGCCCGCCAGCAGCAGGTTGGGGAAGTAGAAGAGATTGCTGAGCCAGTAACACCAGCCGCACAGGAAGCCGTGCCAGTCGCCGAAGCCGCGCCGCGTCCAGACGTACAGGCCGCCTTCTTCGGGGTACCGCGCCGCCAGGCGCGACACCGCCAGCGCCGAGGGCACGAAGAACAGCGCCGCCGCCAGCGCCCACAGCGTGATGGAGCCCGGCCCGGCGTGCGCCGCCGCCGCCAGCCAGCGTATGCCCACCACGGCGGCGATGTTGAACAGAACCAGATCGCGCAGGCCCAGTTCGCGGCGGAGTGCGGGCTCCATGCCTACAAGCTGGCCACGTACGCGATCAGCTCGTCGAGATCTTTGCGGGTGAAGATGTGGCTGCGGATCGAGATCTCATCCGGCGTAATCTCCAGCGGCCGCAGCCGCTGGCGGATCTCCTTGTGCGTCAGCCGCTTGCCGATGCCCCCCAGCGTCCTGATGTAGGCGTAGTTCCCCAGGTTGCCGTCCTCACCGTGACAGCGCGCGCAGGCCATGCCATAGCTGGCTTCGCCACGCCGCAGCCTCGCTTCCTGCTCTTTTTCGCGCGCCTTCTTGTCCGCCCCGGCAGACAAAGCCGCCAGGGAGAGCGCCAGGCACGCCACACGCGTAAACGTCATGCCCTTCCC
>VFZS01000141.1 GCA_016871095.1 Acidobacteriota bacterium | reverse complement strand
ATTCACTACTACTTTGGGAAACACCGAGCTGTAGGGAGGATGATCGATCACCTGCGGATCCAGTACTCCCTCGGCATTGGAGTTGCTGCCATAGTGCTACTATTGCACCTTTTGACGCGGGTCTTGCCGGGTATGGGCGCGCCGTGGGCGAATCTCGAGCCAGTTCGTGGTTTGCCGTACGCTGTAACGGTGGGCGGCGGAGTCATGATATTCCTGCTGCGGAAGCGATGCCGGGACAAGTACAGAGAGTTCCTGAGCAACTCGCCCGGCGCAGACGTTGACACGAGCGACATAACGTATGGTGTAGGGCATCCTGCCCACAGCCCGCCCCAACTGCAGGCTGCTCCGCGGGCAGCACCAACGCCGCCGGCTGCTGACGGCGCCAAGTGAGGCGGTGATCCGTGGCTGACGACGCATTGCGGGGGACGGGCAAGCGCCGGCCGCCGCTCAAGGCCGGTCGTTAGACCGACTGGCAGCGCAGGGCGACTTCGTGCTAGTCTCGACGGCAGGGGTAGAATTGGGAAGGCGTGCCGACGATCCTCAGAATGCGCTCGTATCGCTTCTTCTTCGTCTCGCTGGATCGCGGCGAGCCTCCCCACGTCCACGTGAGGCGGGAGAACATGGTGGCGAAGGTGTGGCTGGAGCCCGTCTCCCTGGAGCGTGCGGGCGGGTTCGGCCGGGCCGAGCTGACCGCAATCGCACGGCTGGTTCAGGCGCACCGGGACAGATTGCTCAGGAGCTGGCATGAGTTCTTTGGTCGTTGAAATGCAAGAAGCACGCGCTCGATCGGCGAGCGTAACGCACGACGCACTCATGGTGGAGCTGGTGGATGGCCGCACTATAGTGGTCCCGCTGCTTTGGTACCCACGCCTTTGGCACGGGACGCCACAGGAGCGCAGTCGTTTTGAGGTCTTCGGAGACGGCACCTACATCCATTGGCCGGACCTTGATGAAGATCTGACTGTTGCTGGTCTCTTGACCGGACGCCGGTCAGGGGAGAGCCCCGGTTCTTTGAGGAAATGGCTGGAATCACGAAAGGGGAAGCCGACAGAGACGGACCAAGGGCGCTCCAACAAGCGCATGGAGCCGACGCGCCAAAGACGGTCCGCGGCTGAGCGCCGGATGGTTAGGCCGAGCGGGACGGCAGGTGCGAGGTCGCGCATGGCAGACGTGTAAGGCCCCGCGAAGGGATTGACTTGGCGGGCCCGCCGGAGGGCTGCGGAGAGACGGCCCCGCGAGGTTAGAACAGCCGCTCCTGTTTCTTGAGGGTGCCGAAGGAGCCTATGTTGGCGAGGACGAAGGCCACCCGGAACTGGTTCTCGTTGCGGGCGCCGAAGCTGAAGCGGCGGTACTGTACGCTCCAGCCGCAGCAGTCGGTGTTGTAGGTCACCTGGGTGGTGGAGAACTGCATCTGGCCGGTGCGGAAGTCGTAGATGGCGCTGAAGGCGGCGTTCCAGCCGCGGCGGTTGTCCTGGCCGATGCCAATCAGCCCGCGGAACTGGTTGGCTGGCGGCGAGAGGGTGCGGGTGCTGCGCACGCTGTTGTGGCCCACCGAGACGAAATACTTCGAGAGCCGGGCGTCGGCGGTCAGGCCGCTGTTGACCATTTTCTGCCGCAGCGGGTCGTAATCGGCCCGCCACTCCACGCCGAAGCCGGGATAGGGGGCCAGGCGGAAGGCGGACACCACCGGCGAGTAGCGCCGGGGACCGTCCAGAAAGGCGTAGCCGGTCAGGTCGAGCGAGCTGGCCAGCACATTGCGGCGGCCCGCCACCACCGCCGCTCCGAAATCCGGGTCGAAGTAGCGCCGCTGCCAGACCTCCCAGCTCGCCAGCTCGAACACCCGCCCGCCGCGCTTGCCGAGCAAGCGGTTGGTGAGCGAGATCTCGGCCTCGGTGGTGTTGGCCACCAGTTCGGTCTCGTCGAAGCGGATGATGCGGTCGAAATCGTCGATGCCGCTGACCTTGCGGAAAGAGGCTCGTGGCTCGATGACGTGCTTGAGGCCCTGGCCCAGCCAGCTCGGGCCTTTGTACACCCGGGACAGCGAGGGCAGCTCGAGGGCCAGCGCGAACTCGCGTGTGAAACGGTCCAGGCTGCGTCCCACCACGCGCTGCCCGTCCCAGCTCGAGCCGTAGCGGGTGTGACGCATCGAGAAGCTGGGGATGAGGCTGATGTCCTTCCACCTGAAGGCGGTCATGACATGGGGACGCAGGTCGGTGCGCTCCAGGAACTGCCGGGTCTGAAACAGCGGCTGCTTGCGCCGCATGAGACCGGCGCTCGAGTCCAGCGACACCCACACGGGCAGAGCGCGCCGCCACACCTGGCGCGGGCGGCTGGAGAACTCCACCAGCGGCAGCTTGCGGATCACTATGGCGTCGCCGGGCTGGGTGCTCTGGAAGTTCTCGTGCCGCTGGAAGACGAAGTTCAGCCCGTAGCTGGACCAGTGCCGCCCGGCGAAGCCGATGGAGTGCACCTCCGAGAAGATGGCTTCGTTGAAGGATTCCGTGAAGGCCTGCCGGAAGAGCAGCGAGCTCAGGTAGTTGATCTGGCTGCGCGCCTGAAAGCCCCAGCCCAGGTCCGCGCGCGCCGAAACCGCCGCCAGCACGCCGCCTTGTTTGATGCGTTCCCCGCTCTTGAGCTTCAGGCCCCGGTCGTTGACCCCGTACAGAAACCCGCTGAACTCGATGCCCTCGCGAGGCGCGCCGCGGACGTCCACGTTGTGGGCCAGGCCGCGCTGGGTGAAGTACTGGCCCCGGTAAGAGACGTCATAGCTCCGGTTGATGGCCCAGTAGTAACCCCCGCCCAGCATCTTGCCCCGCCGCGAGCTGTTGCCGATATTGGGCGCCAGCAGGCCGCTGCGGCGCGGCATGCGCTCCAGGGGCTTGTAGTAGACCGGGGCGTAGAACAGCGGCACCTTACGCATCCGGAGCACGGTGTGATAGGCCACCGCCCGGCGCCCGGGAATGATGTCGAACTTCGAGCCAGCCAGCACCCACCACGGCCGCGGCATCTTGCAGTTGGTGATGAAACCGTCGTGGAGCACGTAGCGGTCCTGGAGCCGCTCGGCCCACTCCCCCTGGAAGTAGAAGGGGTTGCTGGAGTGCAGCACCCCGGGGCGCGCCTCTATGCGGGCCGGGACCGACCCGCGCACCGCGTAGAATCTCCCCGTTTCGGTGCGGACGTTGTAGTCGACCCGCTCGGCCCAGATCTCTTCGCCCTCCGCGAAGCGTTTGAGATAGACGTTGCCGCGGGCTTCGGCCTCCCCGGTCTGCTCGTTGTAGTCGATCGAGTCGGCGCGTAGCAGCGCCTCGGCCGTCTCCAGCTCCGCCCGGCCCCGCAGGCGGCACCAGGGGCCCTCACACCACTGCGTCACCGAGCGGGCCTCGATCTCGCCCGCCGGGATGGCCTGGGGCCGCGCCAAGGGCTTGGGCGGCGGCGCCACTTGAGCGCGCGCGACGGCGGTAAGCAGCGCCAAACCCAAGCAGGCCAATGAAAAGACGTGACAAATTCGCCGGTCTGTGTTACTAAGGACTGGAGAGGAGCAGCTTCCGGGCAAAGGATCTCCGGGGCTCAACCGACAATGCTAGCATGCCGGCCAGGGGCGCTAGAGGTTGCTGGTGTGCGTGCTGCATCCGGCTATGACGCGCTGCCTGCACTGCGGAGTCTGGAACACGGAGGAGGAACACCACTGCGGCAACTGCGGGCAGTCGCCATCCGGAGAGCTGCCGCTCCCGCGCCAGCGCAGGTTTTCCCGGAAGCCGCAGCCTGCTCTGGCGGATGAGCCGGCCGAGGCGGCGCAGCGCCTGCCTCGCCAGGCCCGCCAGCCGGGCGCCCCGCACCTGCCCGGGAAGGTCATCCCCATCAAGCCCCCCGCGCCGGCGCCGCCTCCCGCACCCGCCAAGCCTCGCGAGCCGCGGCCCCGCGCCGCGACTTCGCCGCGCCGGGGAGCCGGACCCCGCTCCGGGGTTCCCACCGCCCAGTCCGCGCTGCCGTTCCCGCCGCCGCCCCAGCAGCGGGCGCCCGCGGCCCTGCGAGGCGCGGCCGTAGCGGACATCGGGCTGCGCTGCCAGGCGGCGCTGCTGGACGGCGTACTGTTTCTGATCGGCAGCGGCGTTTTCGTGGCCACCTTTGTTCTGATGGGCAACTCCATCGCGCTGGCGCCCAAGACGCTGCCCTACTGGGGTGGAGCCTTCCTCGCGCTGCTGCTCTTCTACCGCGTCTACTGGTGCGCCTTAGGGTGCGACAGCCCGGGGATGCAGTTCTTCCGGTTGCGCCTGGTGAACTTCGACGGCGACGAGCCGGAGCCCTTTCAGCGCTGGGTCCGGCTGGTGACTGGATGCCTCGGGCTGGCCGCCGCCGGCCTGGGACTGCTGTGGGCTCTGTTCGACGCCGACAAGTTCACCTGGCACGACCACATCTCAAAAACCTACCCCGCCGTGGAGCCGCCTCCCGAGCGCGGCCGCCGCTGACCTGCCAGGTTTCCGCGCGACAGGGCGATGTCAGCGCCGAATTACGCGAGCGCGTCCTTGCAGAACTGCAAGCACTTCTTGATCTCGGTCAGCACGTCGGAGCCTTCCGGCGTCTGGTACTCATACTCAATGCTGGCCGGGAACTTGTACTTGTTCCGTTTCATCAACAGCAAGACTTCCTTGAGTGGTGTCTCGCCCTGCCCCCAGGGCAGGTTGGGGCCTCCGGGGCCCGGGCCCCGGGTCTGGCCGGCGCTGGCCGGTCCCTTGCGATCCTTCAGATGCAAACTCGCGATCCGGTGGTGGTACTTCTCCACCAAGGGCGCCGGGGACTCCCCGTTGACGCCGTAGTAGTGGCCCACGTCGAAGTTGAGGGCGGTGTAGGGGGACGCCGAGAGCGCCCGGTCGAAACCCGAGGCGCCGCCTTGGCCATGGGTGTGGAAGGCGATCGGCAGTCTGCGCTTCGCGGCGTAGGCGGCCACCCGCTGGAGCAGCCGGTCGTCGGCAGGCAGTTCCATGGTGATGTGATCCGCGCCCAGGGTCTGGGCCACGTTCCAGATGTATTCGTACTCGGCGTCCGACATTTCCAGGGTGGGCGGCAGCTTGAAGGCGAAGATCTTCACGCCGGCGTCTTCATACATCTTCCGGAAGGCCTTGTATTTGTCCATGGAGACGGACAGCCGCCACTGGGTCATGGCCGTGGCCGCCTTGCGTCTGGCCTCGAGTTGTTCGGGAGTCGGCGGCATTCTCCCGCCGCCGGGCGCCCGGCCCGGACCTGCGGCGCCCGGTGCGCCTGGAGGGCCGGCCGGTCCGAATCCGCGGCCCGCCGGCAGGGGCGCGCCAGCGTAGCTCTCGGCCACGCTGCTCATTAGCTCGACGCCGCTGATTCCGCATTCCAGGCAGTACTTGAGCGTCTCCCCGGCGCTCCCCGGCAGCGCGCGGAAGCTGTAGGTGATGATGCCGATCTGGACTCCGTTGAAGTTCGAGTTCGGCCTGGCCAGCAGGCCCGCCGCCGGGAAAGCCGCGGCGGCCAGTTTCCCGAGGTCTCGTCGCGTGAAAATCATGGGATCTCCTCTTAGAGCTTCACTTCCCATCCCTTGCGGTAGGCGGGCTTGATCCACCTGGTGGCGTCCTTGTTGTTGGTGAACTCCCCCCTGGCGTGGTTCCACAGCAGCTTGCCCTCGTAGTGGACGGCAGCAGCGCCGAGCACCAGCCACTCGGTGAACGGTCCGGCAATACCGAAGTGGGAGCAGGCAGGCGCGCCGCCTTTGCAGGCCCGGACCCAGTCGCGCGCATGAGCCGCGTGGTTTGAGCCGGAGCTCGCGCCGGGCGAACGCTGCAAGTAGGCATCGGGCAGCTTGTATTCCGCCCAACGGGACCCCGGCAGCAGCCCGACCCCTTCACCGCGTCCGCTCGTGCCCAGGCAGCCCTTCGAACCTGCGAAGATGCAGTTGTAGCCGCTGCCTTGCGGCCCGCGAAATCCTCCCGGAGGGCCGGCCGCGCCTGCTCCTGGCTGGCCACCAGGGGCGCCGGGGCCTCCAGGCGCTCGACCTGCCGGCTGCGTTCCACCGCCGGAGCCCGGGACAAATCCACGCTGCCCGGGGGCGGGACCCACTTGCGGGCCCTTGCCAGGGATCTTGCGCGCTTCTTCCGTGGTCATGCCCGGGGGCGTGTAGGCGTCTCCGCCGGCGTGGTGATACCAGTAGACCGTTACCGGAGGCATGCCCGGGCGCGCGGCGAACTCATACTTGATAGCCAGCTCATCGGGGAAGGTGAATGGCGGCAGCGAATCCTTCTTGATGCACTCGACGCTGAGCAGGTAGTGCGGATCCAACTGAAGCGCCCAGTTGGCGGGGCCGAGAATGTGGATGCCCCAGTCGCCGATCAGGCTGCTGCCGAAATCGTAGAAGCCACGCCAGTTGAAAGGCAGGTAGAACCCGAAACGTTCCTGGCCGGGGTATCCGCCGCCGACTCCCGCGGGGGCGCCTGGCGGTCTGCCGCGGCTGCGGCGCGCGGCGACGAACTCCTTGTACGCATCGTCGCCCGCGGTGAACGGGCGCCAGGCCGCCCCGCCGAGCCACAGGTCCCAGTCGAGCGTTTCGGGAACGGGAGTCGGGGCGGGGACGGTGGTCATCCCCTGCGGCCAGCTCGGACGGCCGGTCCACGCATGGACCTCTGTGACCTCGCCGATCTCGCCTGACCAGAAGATCTCGCAGGCCACGCGGGTGGCATCGTGCGAGTAGCCCTGGTTACCCATCTGCGTGGCCACCTTGTACTTTTCCGCCGCCCGCGTCAGGATGCGGGCCTCCCCCGCGATGCGGGTCAGCGGCTTCTCCACGTACACATGCTTCCCGAGCTGCATGCACACCACCGCGCAGTAGGTGTGGGTGTGGTCGGGCGTGCCGATGACCACCGCGTCGATTTCCTTGCCCTGCTTGTCGAGCATCTGGCGGAAGTCCTTGTAGCGGGCCGCCTTGGGAAAGCGCTCGAACGACTCGCCGCCGCGCGCCCAATCGACATCCGCCAGCGCCACCACGTTCTCGACCCCCGCGTGCGCCTGGCGCAGGTCCGCCGCGGGCTGTCCGCCTGCTCCGATCGCGGCCAGGTTCAGCTTCTCGTTGGGAGATTTGTAGCCCAGCGCCTTCAGCGACGGCACGCTGCCGAATCCGCCCCGCGGGGCGGCGCCCGCCAGCATCGCTCCGCAGAAGAAGTACCTTCTCGAAAACCGGTTGTCGGCCATCCTATGTTCCTCGTTCTTTCATACACCTTATCGCATGCACCCGGCCGCCGGTGTGGCAGCAGGGGACAGCCCGCATGTTTCCAGGTTTGAGGAAACACGCGGGCTGTCACCGGGTTTCCAGGTACGCTGTATCCGATGAGCTGGCGTTCCAGCCTGCTGGCTGGCAAACAGTCTCGGGGACTGGCTCACAGTGCCGCGCGGCGCGTGCTTAATCGTGCAGAGTCTTGCGCTACACTGGAGGCATGGGGACGAGCAAGACGCTCTCGATCACCCTGCCTCCGGCGATGCTGTCCCGCGCTGAGCAACTGGCCCAGCAGGAGAGCCGTACCATGAGCGAACTGGTGCGGGAGGCTCTCCGCTACTACGAGCGGAGGAGATGGTGGGAGGAGATGAACTCCTGCGGCCGCGCCAGGGCCGAAGAACTCGGCCTGACCGAAAGGGATGTGGTTCCCTTGGTCAAGCAGGTTCGCGTACAGCGCCGTGCACGGCGGCCGGCGAAATGATCAGAGTCGTACTGGACACGAACGTCTACGTGTCGGCGCTGGTCTTCGGCGGCAGACCGGGAGCGGTGCTGCTATTCTGAGGGAGAGGTGGCCAGGATGGAGACGACCACGACCTGTTCTCCGGGGCTTGCGGCGCTCGAGGGGGGCTTGCAGCAGCTCTTGCTCGGGCTGCGCCGCCGCCTGGCGGCCTTATACGGTGACCGGCTGGTGAAGATGCTCCTGTATGGCTCCCGTGCCCGCGGGGACGCCAGGAGCTGGTCGGACGTAGACATCCTGCTGGTGCTGCGTGGACCAGTGCGCCCTGCCGCCGAGGTCGCCCGGACCGAGAACCTCCTCGGGGAGGTCTCCCTGCGCGGAGATGTGGTGATAAGCTGCCAGTACGTCTCCGAGGAGGGGTTCGACGCGGCGGACAGCCCCCTGGTCCGCAGCGCGCGGTCGGAAGGCATCGAGGTGTGACGAAGACGCAGAAGAGCCTACTGGCACGTGGGCAGCGGACGCTCGACGCGGCCAAGCTGCTGCGGGAACGGGGCTACCTCGAGGAAGCACTTTCACGCTCCTACTACGCGATGTTTTACGCCGCACGGGCTCTGCTGGCGGGCGAAGGCTTGTCGTTCTCAAAGCACTCTGCCGTAATCGCCGCGTTCGGCCAGCATTTTGCCAAGCCGGGCCGGGTACCCGCCGAGTATCACTACCACCTGCGCAGCGCGCAAGACTTCCGCCTGAGCGGGGACTACGACTTGGAGTATACCGCCGGGCAGGAGGAGGTCCAGGAACAGATTGCGCGCGCAGAGCGCTTCCTGGCATTGGCACAGGAACTCACGGGATAGCCTCGGGCTTGGGCCCGGCGCGGCTTAAGGGGGCGCCCCACGGGTGTGGATCTCCTGGAGGCTCCAGACGCGGAGGGCGGCGGAGTGGCGGGAGGCCAGGGCTTCGGCGCCGGCCCGGCGCTGCTCAGGCGCTGGGGCGATATAATGCGGTTGCCGGCGATGGACAGGCGTCTCACGCGCATTCTGGCGGAGGTTCGGGACAGGCTAGGCGACGTGTGCCAAGACCGACTGGTCCGAGTCATTCTCTACGGCTCCCAGGCTCGGGGCGATGCTGACACCGGTTCCGACATCGACGTGCTGGTGGTGCTGAAGAGCCCGGTCCATCCGAGCAAGGAGATCTCCCGCTTGGGGCCCTTTCTGACGAACCTGTCCCTGGCGCACGACACGCTGGTGTCTTGCGCTTTCGTCTCTGAAGAGCGGTTTCGCGAAGAGCAGAGTCCCTTCCTGATGAACGTCCGCAGGGAAGGGGTGGCTCTATGACCGACCAGCAAGCCGGGCTGCTCGCCAAGGCCGGGCGGGCCGTGGAGAATGCCAAGGCGCAGATGCAGCGCAGACACCACGATTTCCCCATCTCGCGGGCCTACTGCGGTCGCAGGGCATAAGCATCCGTCGCCGCCACGAAGCCGAGGCGGGCCCGCCTCAACAATCGCGGACATTCAGTATTGTCCCTGGGTGCTCCAAACGGGCCAGTCTGATGAGCTCCTTTTCGGCCTGCGTGATGGAGCACGGCTGGCCGTAGGGTCCGTTCATCCCCCGATACCAGTTCAGCCACGTGACATGAACGGGTTGTCGGAGAGTCGGCGGCTCGCGACGCTGGAATAGCCTGTCTACCCAGGTCCCATACGCATCCCTGGGGGGCCTGCGCGCTTCCCAGCCAAAGAGGGCGTGACTCAAGTCTCCGATGTGGTAGTCGAGGCTGTAACCCCAGCGGGCGAAAGCGGAGAGGTTACCGCGGATGTTCCTGATATTCGCGCTGATCTTGTTCTTCTTCCCTCGACGTTCCGTCTTGCCAATATACAGCGGCACGAGGTGCTCCAGATTGCCCCAGTGCATGACATAGAGGAGGCCCTCCCAATCCTCGTCGCACAGGCCAGCCTCCACCAGGTCCACTGTGGCCTCGGAGAATTCCGAGCTGTGCTTGAGCGTGCGACGCTTGTAGTCACACCACAGAATTGTCTCGACGACGAGGTTCGTTTCTGCCAGCAGTCGCGCCATCCTCCGGCTCTCCTGCTGACCGAGCCACCGGACCAGTCTGCCGGACGGCTGGCTCGGGTTGACCGCGGCTGGTGACCGCAGTGGCCCAATGGCACATCCGCGCTCTTGCTCCCCGGCCGCGGTGACGGTCGCGGCAGGGGGGGCCGTGCTCACTGGACAAGCGAGTGGAATGGAGGCGTCAACAGGCTGGCGAGAACCCGCCGCGTGGATTTCCTGGAGGCTCCAGACGCGGAGGGCGGCGGTGTGGCGGGAGGCCAGGGCTTCGGCGGCGGCGCGGGCCCCGCTCATGGTGGTGATGCAGGGGACGCGCCAGGCCACCGCGGTGCGACGGATGACTTTCTCATCGTTGAACGAGTAGGCCCCGGTGGGG